>NZ_KE384521.1:457098-549085 GCF_000426325.1 Streptomyces sp. CNS606 | reverse complement strand
GAAATCCCGCTCGTCGCCCTCCTGGCCGTCTTCGGCTACTTCGGCATCAAGCTCTTCCGCCCGCCGACCTGGCTCGTCGTCACCCTGCTCCTCGGCGGCTTCCTCCTCGCCGACACCTTCATCGCCCCCGCCATCGAGAGCGGCACCCGCACCGGCACCGAGATCGTCAACAGCACCCACGACTGAATCGAGGTCTTGTCATGCTCCGACCCAAGTACCCCACCGCACCGGCCCCCACCGGCACCGCCGCCCACGTCGTCACCCCGACCGCCGTGCAGACCGGCGCCGCCGTCGAGCCGACCGGCTGCGGCTGCCAGCACCGCGCCCCGGCTCCGGCTCATGTACCGGCCACCCCGACCCCGGCGGCCCCGACCCGGTTCACCCCCGGCTCGGTCGCTCTCCTCGTCGGTGGCGGCGCCGCGGCCGTGCTCGTCATCGGCACGGTTCTGGTCTCCATGCTCCTCACGGTCGCCATCACCGCCGCCTCGCTCGCGGTCTGCGCCCTCGTCGTCCGCTCCCTGCTGGGCGGCCGGCACCAGCGCTGACCGGCCTTCCGGGGCGGCACCGATACCGCCAAGCATCCGCCGCCCCGGCAGGGCACAGCCCCCAACCAACCCGCAAAAGATCAGAAGGGACACCCATCATGACCCACACCGACACCCGCCACCGGCTGTGCCGCGACTGCGACGGCTTCCCCGTCGTCGCCATCGACACCGGCCAGCGCCACCGCGACGGCTCCCGCGTCACCCTCCGCGCCACCTGCCCCGCCTGCAAGGGCACCGGCACCACCCCGCTCCGCACCCGCCCGCCCTTCGCCTCGGTGGGGCGGTGACCACCATGACCGAGACCACCACCGCCCGGCGTCCGAGGGTGCTGGACCTGTGCTGTGGAGCCGGCGGCGCCGCCATGGGCTACCACCTGGCCGGCTTCGACGTCATCGGCGTCGACCTGAACCCGCAGCCGAACTACCCCTTCACCTTCCACCAGGGCGACGCCCTGGCCTTCGTCGCCGAACACGGCCACACCTTCGACCTCATCCACGGCTCGTGGCCCTGCCAGCACCACACCGCCCTCACCAAGGGCACCAACAAGGGCCGCACCTACCCCGACCTCATCCCCGCCGGCCGCGCCGCCATGGCCGCCACCGGCCGCCCCTTCGTCATCGAGAACGTGCCCGGATCCACCGTCCGCCGTGACCTGACCCTGTGCGGCGAGATGTTCGGCCTTGGCGTGACCCGGCACCGCTACTTCGAGGTTCACGGCTTTCCCGTCATGCAGACCCCGCACCCCAAGCACCGGGGCCGCGTGCGCGGCTGGCGACACGGCGCCTACCACGACGGCCCCTATCTGGCCGTCTACGGCGACGGCGGCGGCAAGGGCACGGTCATCGAGTGGCAGACGGCCATGGGCATCGACTGGACCGACAGCCGGCGCGAGATCGCCGAAGCCATCCCGCCCGCCTATACCCGCCACGTCGCCGAATGGTTCCTGATCGGTTGGGAGGTGGCGGCGTGACCCGCACCGCCACACCGGCGGCCCGGGGCATGGACGCGGTCACCCTCGCCGACGCGCTGAGGGTGGCCGGGTCCCCCGGCTTCGACCGCTGGCAAGAACAGATCCGCCGCACCGGCGGCTGCACCAACCCCATCCACCTCACCGGCTGGACCCTCACCAAAGACAAGACCAGCGGAGAGACGCTGCACCGCTACTCCACCGAGCACGAGCCCGGCGGCCGTCTCCGCGTCGCCTGCGGCAACCGCCGCGCCTCACGCTGCCCGGCCTGCGCCCACACCTACGCAGGGGACACCTGGCACCTCATCCGCGCCGGACTCGCCGGAGACGAGCGCCGGGACGTCCCCGCCACCGTGCGGGACAGCGCGCGGGTCTTCGCCACCCTCACCGCGCCCTCGTTCGGCCCGGTCCACAACCGGCCCGACTCCGGCCGCTGCCGCTGCGGCACGCACCACCCCGCCGACTCCGACACCCTGGGCACGCCCCTGGCACCGGAGTCGTACGACTACGCCGGGGCTGTGCTGTTCAACAACCACGCCGGACAGCTCTGGGACCGCTTCGCCAAACGGCTACGCCGCGAGATCGCCGCCCGCGCCGGTCTCTCCCAGCGCGCACTCAAAGAGGCCTGCCGGATCTCCTACGCCAAGGTCGCCGAGTTCCAGCGCCGCGGCGCCATCCACTTCCACGCCGTCATCCGCCTCGACGGACCCGACGGCCCGGACACCTCAGCGCCCGCGTGGGCCACGCTCGAGATGCTGACCGATGCCATCCGCGCCGCTACCGCGCACGGCTACACCTCCGTCACCGTCCCGGCCGCCGACGGGCACCCCGCCCGAACCCTGCGCTGGGGAACGCAACTGGACGTGCGGCCGGTCAAGGCGTTCGGGGACGGCTCGGAACTCACCGAACAGGCGGTCGCCTCCTACGTCGCCAAGTACGCCACCAAGGCGGCCGAGACCACTGGCACCCTCGACCGGCGCATCGGCGAACTCGCCGAACTCGACCACCACCAGGTGCCCGAGCACACCCGCCGGCTCATCCGGGCCTGCAAGGAACTCGACCCCGTGTACCCGGACCGGCGGCTGTGGGCCTGGGCACACATGCTCGGCTTCCGCGGCCACTTCTCCACCAAATCCCGCCGCTACTCCACCACCCTCGGTGCCATCCGGGGCGAGCGTGCCGACTACCGCGCCGCAGAGCAGTTCGCCGCCCTCGGCATCGAGGACCTGGAGCCCGACACCGTCCTCGTCCTCGCCGACTGGCAGTACGCCGGACACGGCCACACCCCCGGCGAATCCGCCCTCGCCGCCGGCATCGCCAACGACATCCGCACCAACCGAGAAACCGCCCGCGAAGCCCTACGAGACCGGCCCGGCCTGGCCGGCGGAGAGGAGTGGTGACCATGCCGCGTCGCCTGCCTGAGCGTTACCTGACCCCTCTCGACTTGGCCGATCTCCTGGGCGTCCCGGTCGAGACCGTTTACCAGTGGCGCCGCAAGCACACCGGCCCCCGCGGCTTCCGCGTCGGCCGTCACCTCCGCTACGACCCGGCCGATGTGTCCGCCTGGGTCGCCGAGCAGATGGAGGCGGCTGCCTGATGGCCGGACATATCCAAGACCGCTGGTACAAGACCGTCACCGGCCCGGATGGCAAGTCAGTGAAGGTCGAGAGCGAACGACACGGCTCCGGCCTCCGCTACCGCGCCCGCTACGTCGGCCCCGATGGCACCGAGAAGAGCAAGTCCTTCCCCGACCGCCAGAAGCGCAAGGCAGAGACCTGGCTCGCGCACATCGAGGCGGACATGACGCGTGGGCACTACGTCGACCCGAAAACCAGCAAGACCACCTTCCGGCAGTACGCCGAACGGTGGGTCGCCTCGCAGGGCGCCGAGCCGAACACGCAGGCCTCGGTGGAGTCGCAGCTGCGGCTGCACGTGTTTCCGCACATCGGATCGCGTCCCCTCGGCTCGTTCCAGCCGGAGCACGTCCGCTCGTGGCTGACCACGCTGGAGGCCTCCGGCGTCGTCGGCTCATACGCCCGGGTGATCTACTCCAACGTCCGGGCCGCGCTGAGCGCTGCCGTGGATGACGGCTACCTCCCTCGGAACCCGTGCGCCGCTCGCTCGGTGCGACCTCCGGTGGTGGATGCGAAGCGCGTCGCCCCCTGGTCGCCCGAGCGGGTTCTTGCCGTGCGGGCCTCGCTGGCTGAGCGCTTCCGGCCCATGGTCGACCTGGGAGCCGGGTGCGGGATGCGACAGGGCGAGATCCTCGGCGTGGCCGTCGACGCGCTCGACCTCGATGCCGGCACCGTCCACGTCACCCAGCAGCTCAAGCTGAGCCGGAGCAAGCCCGTCTTCGCGCCGCCCAAGGGTGGCAAGCTCCGGGACGTGCCGCTGCCCGAGCCGATCGCGGACGCGCTCCGGCGACACATGAAGGAGTTCCCTCCCGTAGAGATCACGCTCCCGTGGAAGACCTCGGCCGGGCCGCTGGTCACCAAGCGTCTGATCTTCACCGGGCCCGGTGGTAACCACATCTGGCGTACGTCGATGAACGAGGACCACTGGAAGCCCGCCCTTGCGACCGTCGGCGTGATCCCGCCCAAGGAGCCGGGCAAGAAGCACGCTGCCGCCCGTGAGCACGGCATGCACGCCCTGAGGCACTTCTACGCCTCGGTCCTCCTGGACGCTGGCGAGAGCATCAAGGCCGTGAGCGAGTACCTGGGTCACTCCGACCCCGGTCTGACGCTCAAGGTCTACGCCCACCTGATGCCGTCCAGCCAGGAGCGCACCCGAAAAGCGGTAGCCAGCATCTTCCAGGAGTGAATTCTAGCTCCGTGGGATTGCACTCTGGAATTGCACTCTGGAATTGCACTCTGGGATTGCATCCCAGAAACTTGCCCTCCGCTGTTCCCAAATCTCTCGCAAGCAAAATGTTCGCCTACATTTGGGGAGCGTTCGCGGGCGACCGGATGCGTGCATGCATGCACGCACGCATGCATGCACGCACGTCGACGCAGTGGACTAGGTGGGAGCTGGCTGCTGTGCAGAAGAACTCGCTACCCGTGCAGCGCCCATTCTGCCGTTCAAGCTGCCGGTTTGTGAGGGCCGCCCGTTTCACTTAGAGTTCCAGCGAACAAGGAAAGCCGCCCCGGGCCATCGGGACGGCTTCCATCTCCATTCGCGCTTTGACCGAGCCCTGCAAGAACTCTGTACCAGCACTCAGGAGGCAATCATGATGCTCTCACAAGTGGGGCTGACCGTCGACGTCAGCCTTCGTGAGGCACCGTTCATCATCGTCGGTACTGCCGGAGCTGCCTTGGCCGTGTGGGCTCAAGTGCCCTACGAGTTTGCGGCGCCCACCGCGCTCGCGGTCATGCTCCGGGTGTACGCCCGACCGTGGCGCCAATCCCCGCACCGGCCCATGGCCTGACGGCCCAGAGACGGCCCACGGGTACTAGGGAGCCCCCGACCGGCAGGAAAACTGCTGGTAGGGGGCTTCTTCGTGGGGCGTTACTTCTTCTTGCCCTGGTTCTTGACGGCCTCGATGGCCGACTTGGCGGCGTCGGGGTCGAGGTAGGTGCCGCCGGGGTTGAGGGGGCGGAAGTCGGCGTCGAGCTCGTAGGAGAGCGGGATGCCGGTGGGGATGTTGAGGCCGGCGATGTCGGCGTCGGAGATGCCGTCGAGGTGCTTGACCAGGGCGCGGAGCGAGTTGCCGTGGGCGGCGACGAGGACCGTGCGGCCGGCGAGGAGGTCGGGGAGGATGCCGTCGTACCAGTAGGGCATCATGCGGCCGACGACGTCCTTGAGGCACTCGGTGCGGGGACGCAGCTCGCTGGGGATGTCGGCGTAGCGTGCGTCGCCGCTCTGCGACCACTCGGTGCCGTCGGCGAGCTCCGGCGGCGGGGTGTCGTACGAGCGGCGCCACAGCATGAACTGCTCCTCGCCGAACTCGGCGAGCGTCTGGGCCTTGTCCTTGCCCTGGAGGGCGCCGTAGTGGCGCTCGTTGAGGCGCCAGCTGCGGTGGACGGGGATCCAGTGGCGGTCGGCGGCCTCGAGGGCGAGGTTCGCGGTGCGGATGGCGCGCTTCTGGAGCGAGGTGTGCAGGACGTCCGGGAGCAGGCCGGCCTCCGTCAGCAGCTCGCCGCCGCGGACGGCCTCCTTCTCGCCCTTCTCGGTGAGGTTGACGTCCACCCAGCCGGTGAACAGGTTCTTCGCGTTCCACTCGCTCTCGCCGTGGCGGAGCAGGATCAGCTTGTACGGTGCGTCGGCCATGCGTCCGAGCGTAGACGACCGGGCGGGCGCGGCCTCGGGACGGTCCGAGACGCGGACCGGGGGCCTACGACGCGGTGGTCCTGGTGAGGATCGGAGAGGGCGGACCGTCCGGGTCGTACCGGAAGTACACCGTCCCGGGGCTTCCCGTGTAGAGCTGGATGCCGCCGATCCGGCCGAGGGTGCCGTCCTCGATCGCCAGGTAGACGAAGTCGTCGGCCGCCTCCCTCTCGACGACGTCCCAACTGCCGCTGAAGTCGTCGGTGTCGGGCGAGTCGTCAGTGGAGACGCCGGTGGCGGAGAACGTCCGGTCGGACGCGAGCACCAGCTCCCCGCCGGTCTCGTCGTTGCGGTACACGCCGGGGAGTGCGTCGGGGTCGACCGGGGCCGCGCACCCGGACGTGAGGACCGTGGCGGCGGCCAGGGCGGCGCCGAGCCAGCGTCCGGCTGTTCTCTTGTCTCTCACCCGCTCAGCGTAGCGTCACCCCCTTTGACCTGGGGTTGGGGTGTCAGGCCCGCTGCCCCCGCACGCGGGCGTCGCCCCGGGTCAGGACGTGGTGTCGGCGTCCCGGGTGAGGTGGGCGAAGGCGTCGAGGTTGCGGGTGGACTCGCCGCGGGAGGTGCGCCAGGCGTACTCCTTGCGGATGGCGTCGGCGAAGCCCATCTCCAGGAGGGTGTTGAAGGAGCCGTCGGCGTTCTCCAGGACGGTGCCGAGCAGCCGGTCGATCTCGTCGGGCGTGACGGCGGCGAGCGGCAGGCGGCCGACGAGGTAGACGTCGCCGAGCCTGTCGATCGCGTAACTCACCCCGTAGAGGCGGGTGTTGCGCTCCAGCAGCCAGCGGTGCACCTCGGCGTGGTTCTCGTCAGGGCAGCGCACCACGAAGGCGTTGACGGAGAGGGAGTGCCGTCCGACGACGAGGGAGCAGGTGGTCGACAGTTTGCGGGTGCCCGGGAGGGTGACGACGTAGGTGCCGTCGCTGGGGTTCTCCCAGTCGATGTCGGCGTCCCGGAGCGACTGCTCCAGCACGGCGGTCGGTGACGTCGGCGTCGGCTCAGCCATGCAGTGATCGTAGGCGACGGCGCCGGGACTGGAGCGCGGCGGTGTACGTCTCGGCGGTGGCGGCGGCCGCCGCGTCCCAGCCGAAGTCCGCGGCGTGGCGGGCGGCTGCCTCGCCCATGCGGGCGCCGAGGGCGTCGTCGTCCAGGAAGCGGCGCAGGGCGCGCGCGTAGTCGGCCGGGTCGTGGCCGGGGACGAGGAAGCCGCTCTCCCGGTCGCGTACGGCCACGGGGAGGCCGCCGACGGACGCGGCGACCACCGGCGTGCCGCATGCCTGCGCCTCCACGGCGACCAGGCCGAACGACTCGCTGTACGACGGCATCACCAGCACGCTCGCCGCGCGGTACCAGTCGGCCAGCTGCGCCTGCCCGACCGGCGGGCGGAAGCGGACCAGGTCGGCGATGCCGAGCCGGGCCGCGAGCTTCTGGAGGCGTTCGGGTTTGGCGAGGCCGCTGCCGCTGGGCCCGCCGACCACCGGCACCAGCAGGCGGGAGCGGAGGGAGGGGTCCGCGTCGACCAGCTGCGCGACGGCGCGCAGCAGGACGTCGGGGGCCTTGAGGGGCTGGATGCGGCCGGCGAAGAGCGGGATCAGCGCGTCCTGCGGCAGCCCGAGCCGGGCGCGGGCCGCGGCCCGCCCGTCGGCGGGGCGGAAGGTCTCCAGATTCACGCCGGGGTGCACGACGGCGGTGCGCGCCGGGTCGGCGTCGTAGTGGTGGACCAGGTCGCGGGCCTCCTCGGCGGTGTTGCCGATGAGCCGGTCGGCGGCCCGTACGATCTGCTGCTCGCCGATCACGCGGGCGGGCGGCTCCGGGGTGTCGCCCTCGGCCAGGAAGGCGTTCTTGACCTTGGCCATGGTGTGCATGGTGTGCACCAGGGGGACGCCCCAGCGCTGCGAGGCCAGCCAGCCGACGTGGCCGGACAGCCAGTAGTGGGAGTGCACCAGGTCGTAGTGGCCCGGCCGGTGCCCGGCCCACGCCTGCATCACGCCGTGGGTGAAGGCGCAGAGCTGCGCGGGCAGCTCCTCCTTCGCCAGCCCTTCGTACGGACCGGCGTCGATGTGGCGGACGAGGACGCCGGGGGCGAGTTCGACGGTCGGGTCGAGGGCACCTGTGGTGGCGCGTGTGAAGACCTCGACCTCGATGCCCGCGGCGGCGAGCTGGCGGGCCAGTTCGACGATGTAGACGTTCATGCCGCCCGCGTCGCCGGTGCCGGGCTGGTGCAGCGGGGAGGTGTGCACGCTCAGCATGGCGATGCGGCGGGGGCGCCGCGGGTGCAGAAGGTGACGCGGCGACGGCAGCATGCCCTGCGGGGCGCCGCCGGGGGCGACGCCGCCGGGCGCCGTACCGTACGGGCGCGTGCGGCGGCGGAGGCCGCCGCCGAGCCGGGACGGGGACTGGCTCACGTCGCGTGCCTCCTCCGTGGGCGGTTGTGCGACGGCTACAACACCGTGGGGGTTGCTCTGCATTTCGACTTTGCCGAATCGTGACGGTCGGGGCCTGCGGACCGTGCCCGCGCGGGCCCGCCCGGCGAGCCCGTCGAGCGCCGGGTGCCCGCTGGGGCGGGGTCCCTCACCTCGCCCTGCGTGCGCGGCGCGGCAGGGCACGCCGTCACCCTGCTCGCGGGGGCTCGGGGCCCGGCCCGGCGGTTGCGCACGGCGGGGCGCCGCGCGCCGAGTCCGCGCGGGGTGGGACGCGCATCGCAGGGCGCGGCGGGCCGGGCGCCGGTCCCGCCCCTCCCTCCGGCGTCCCGGCTCAGGAGGCGGGCGGGAGGGGCGGGATAGGGTCGGGGGATGGTCGGTCGGCTCCCCTCACGTCCCGTCGGGACGGCGACGCGGGGCACGACGCACCCGAACCGGCTGCGCCGGATGGACCGGTGGATCGCCCACGCGCACGGGCCCGCGCTGCGGCGCGCGTCGGAGGAGCCGCTCGCCGTCGACCTGGGCTACGGCGCCGCGCCGTGGACGGCGGTGGAGCTGCTGACCCGCCTGAAGCGGGTGCGCCGGGACGTGCGGGTGGTGGGCCTGGAGATCGACCCCGCGCGGGTCGCCGCCGCCCGGCCGTACGTGCGGGAGGGTCTGGACTTCCGGCTGGGCGGGTTCGAGGTGCCGCTGAGGCGGCGTCCGCTGCTGATCCGCGCGGCGAACGTGCTGCGCCAGTACGCCGAGGGCGAGGTGCGGGGCGCCTGGGAGCGCCTCGCGGCCCGGCTGGCGCCGGGCGGGCTGCTCGTCGAGGGGACCTGCGACGAGATCGGCCGTCGCCACGTCTGGGTGGCGCTCGGGCCGGAGGGCCCGCGCACGGTGACGTTCGCGGCACGGCTCGCCGGTCTGGACCGGCCCTCCGACCTGGCCGAACGGCTGCCGAAGGCGCTGATCCACCGGAACGTGCCGGGCGAGCCGGTGTACGCGTTCCTGCGCGACTTCGACCGGGCGTGGGCGGCCGCGGCGCCGTACGGCGCGCTCGGCGCGCGGCAGCGCTGGGTGCGTGCCGTGCAGGCGCTGGCCGACGGCTGGCCGCTGGTCGACGGGCCGGGCCGTTGGCGGCACGGCGAGGTCACCGTCCGGTGGCACGCCCTCGCGCCGCGGAGCTCCCCCGCGCCCCGCCGCTCCGGCTGACGGCGGCTCCGGCCGGGCCGGAACGGCCGTCCGGCAGGCGGCCGTCCTCGGCCGCGGTCCAGTGGCGGCCGAAGGCGAAACGGGCGGCCTCCACCTCGTGTCGCTGGTCGGCGTGCAGCACGCCGAGGGCGTACGCCGTGGCGGGGGCGATGCGCGGGGTACGGCCGGCCGCCGCTGCGGCGGCCGCGGCCTCCGCGGCGTCGTGGTGCCGGTCCAGCTCCCGGCCCGCGGCGGCGAGCGCCGCGTCGTACGCCGTGCCGGGCGCCGCGCCCTGCGCCGGGTCCTGCGGGTCCGGGCCCACGACCTCCTGCGCGTACCGGTGCAGTCGCAGCAGCAGCCGCACGTGCAGCCAGGCGCTGTCGCCCTGCACCTCGGCGGAGAGCGCCCGGGCCAGCGCCTCGGCGTGGAAGGGGTGTTCGGAACGGGCGAGCGGCAGTCCGTCGACGGCGTCCAGGAGCCGGAGGCGGGCCCGCTCGGCGTGCGCGCCGAGGGCCGGGTCCTCGCCCGGCTCGGGGGTGCGGGTCTCGGGCGGTTCGGAGGCCAGCACGGCGAGGGTGTCCGCGAGGGCGTGGAAGCGGGAGGAGCCGAGGGCCTGGAGCGCGGCGGAGTGGGCGCGCGTACGGGCCAGGGTGAGCCGGCGGTCGAGCAGGGCTCCGGCGCGGGCGACCCCCGCGGGAAGGGCCGCTTCGCGCCGGTCGCGCCCCTCCCCCGCCGTGCCCCTCCGCGTGGCGGCCGGGGGCGGCACGGGCGTCATCGCGCCCCCGTCGTGGGCGAGGCGGTGCAGCGCGGCGAGCAGCCGGTCGAGCCGGTCGCCGTAGGCGTACTCCAGCGCCAGGGTGCCGGACAGCCAGCTCAGTTCGGTGCGGAGCTGTTCGGCCCAGACGGGGTCGAGCAGCGGGCGGAAGGTGTGCAGCGTGGCGCCGATGCGGCGGGAGGAGCGGCGCAGCCGGCGTACGGCCTCGGCCGCTTCGGCGGCTGTATCGGCGTGGCCGGCGGCCTCCCGGTGGTCGCGCAGGGTGCGCAGGAAGGCGGCGGCCCGGGCCTGGAGGTAGGCGCCGAGCGGGTCCTGGTCCGAGGGCACTCCCGGCTCCGCAGCCGCCCGTTCCGGTGCCGCGGGCGGAGAGGCGGGGGCCGCACGGCGGGCGGCGGGTTCCGGCGGCGTCTGCCCCGTGCGTCGCCGCGCCGGGCGCGGGCGTTCGGTGGCGCGGACGTCGGCGCGTCGTCCGGTGGTCACGGCGTTCCCCCCTGGTGGCGCGGGGCGGGCCACGTCGTCCTGCGCGCCGCTGTACCGCCCCCGTCGCGGGGGCGGAGCGGCGGAGCGTCAGGTCGTCGGGGCACGTCGCCGTCTCCGCGCGTCGATGAGCATTTCCTGGATGTTCCGCAGCGGCTGTCCCTCGCCGTCGTGGGCGACCCGCGTCCATTCCCCGTCGGCGCCGAGGTGCCAGGACGCGGTGCCGTCCGCCGTGCCGCTGTCCAGCAGCCGCGTCAGCGAGGCCCGGTGGCCGGGGTCGGTGACCCGCACCATGGCCTCGATGCGCCGGTCGAGGTTGCGGTGCATCATGTCGGCGCTGCCGAGCCACACCTCCGGCTCGCCGCCGTTCTCGAAGGCGAACACGCGGGAGTGTTCGAGGAACCGTCCGAGCACGCTGCGCACGCGTATCCGCTCGCTCAGCCCGGGCACGCCGGGCCGCAGTGCGCAGATGCCGCGCACCCACACGTCCACCGGCACGCCCGCCTGCGAGGCGCGGTACAGCGCGTCGATGACGGTCTCGTCGACCATCGAGTTGACCTTGATCCTGATACCGGTGGGCTGCCCGGCCTCGTGGTGGGCGATCTCCCGGTGGACGCGGGAGACCAGGCCGTCGCGCAGCGAGAGCGGGGCGACCAGCAGCCGCCGGTAGGTGGCGCGGCGCGAGTAGCCGCTGAGGCGGTTGAAGAGGTCGGAGAGGTCCGCGCCGACCTGCGGGTCGGCGGTCAGCAGGCCCAGGTCCTCGTACAGGCGGGCCGTCTTGGGGTGGTAGTTGCCGGTGCCGACGTGCGCGTAGCGGCGCAGCGTCTCGCCCTCCTGGCGGACGACGAGCGACAGCTTGCAGTGGGTCTTCAGGCCGACCAGTCCGTAGACGACGTGGCAGCCCGCCTCCTCCAGCTTGCGCGCCCACTTGATGTTGGCCTGCTCGTCGAAGCGGGCCTTCAGCTCCACGAGGACGAGGACCTGCTTGCCGGACTCGGCGGCGTCGATCAGGGCGTCCACTATCGGGGAGTCGCCCGACGTGCGGTACAGCGTCTGCTTGATCGCGAGCACGTCCGGGTCGGCGGCTGCCTGCTCCAGGAACGCCTGCACGGAGGTGGAGAAGGAGTCGTACGGGTGGTGCAGCAGGACGTCGCGCTCCCGGAGGGCCGCGAACACGTCGGGGGCGGACGCGGACTCCACCTCGGCGAGGTCGCGGTGCGTGCCGGCGACGAACTTGCGGTACTTCAGGTCCGGCCGCTCCATCGTGGCGGCGACTCCGCCCAGCCCGGTGAGGTCCAGCGGGCCGGGCAGCGGGTACACCTCGGCCTCGCTCACCTTCAGCTCGCGGACGAGGAGGTCGAGCACGTACGGGTCGATGGACTCCTCGACCTCCAGCCTGACGGGCGGCCCGAAGCGGCGCCGCATCAGCTCCTTCTCCAGCGCCTGGAGCAGGTTCTCCGCGTCGTCCTCCTCGACCTCCAGGTCCTCGTTGCGGGTGACGCGGAACATGTGGTGGGCGAGGACCTCCATGCCCGGGAAGAGCTCCTCCAGGTGCGCGGCGATCACGTCTTCGAGGGGGACGTACCGCTGCGGCCCCGCCTCCAGGAAACGGGAGAGGAGCGGCGGGACCTTCACCCGGGCGAAGTGGTTGTGGCCGCTGACCGGGTTGCGGACGACGACGGCGAGGTTCAGGGACAGCCCCGAGATGTACGGGAAGGGGTGCGCCGGGTCGACGGCGAGCGGGGTCAGCACGGGGTAGATCTGCTGACGGAAGAGGGTGAACAGGCGGGCCTGCTCCTTCTCCGTCAGGTCCGGCCAGCGGATCAGGTGCAGGCCCTCGTCGGCGAGGGCCGGGGCGATGTCCTGCTGGAAGCAGGCCGCGTGCCGGGCCATGAGCTCGCGGGACCGGGTCCAGATTCCCTCCAGCACTTCGCGCGGCTGGAGCCCGGAGGCGGAACGGGTCGCCACGCCGGTCGCGATGCGGCGCTTGAGGCCGGCGACGCGGACCATGAAGAACTCGTCGAGGTTCCCGGCGAAGATCGCCAGGAAGTTGGCCCGTTCGAGGAGCGGGGTCTCCGGGTCCTCGGCGAGCTCCAGGACCCGCTCGTTGAAGGCCAGCCAGCTGCGCTCGCGATCCAGGAAGCGGTCCGCGGGCAGGTCCGGCGCCTCGGCGTCCGGGCCGTGGCCCGGCTCGTAGGAGTCCGGGTCGGAGTCGAGGTCCGGGTCGAGGGCGGGACCGCTGGGGCCCACGGCGTGCGGGCGGTGCGCGGCGATGGAGCCGACGGAGGGTTGCGGGGCGGGCGCGGTGGGCTGCGTCGCGGCGGCCCCGCCGGTGAGCGGCGCCTCGACGGTGTCGCCGCGCCGTGCTGCGGCCGCGGTGTGCGGCGGGTGCGGGCGTCCTGGTCCTGCGGCGGCTGGCTCACTCATGCCCCCATTGTTCCGCGTGGGCGCCGGGGCGGGCGCGGCGGCGGCCGGCACCGGGGCGGGCGCGGCAGCCGGCGCCGTGGCCGGCGCACCGGCGCGGCGACGGGAGCGGGCGGCGTGCTGCATTCCGCGATGCTCGCAAGCGTGCGTGAATCGCCGGTTACGCCCACGTGGCCCCCAGCCGACATGCACCCCGCCGCGCGCGGCGCGCTCCGGCCGCTCCCGGCGCAGGAGCCGCACCCGGAGCCGCGTCCTCCGTACGGCCGGGTCCCGCGCGCTGCGATGAGTCCTGCGGCCGTCGGCGGTCGTACTGTCGAACCCGTGACGAAGGAGGCCTTCCCATGCGCAAGGTGACCTTTTCGATGAGCGTCTCTCTCGACGGCTACGTCGTCGGGCCGGACGGCGGCTTCGACTGGACCGGCCCCGACGAGGAGGTCTTCCGCTTCTGGATCGACGACATCCGGGGGGTCGGCGTCCACGTGATGGGACGGCGGCTGTACGAGACGATGCTGTACTGGGAGACCGCCGACGAGGATCCCTCGCTGGACGCACCGACGCGCGAGTGGACCGCGCTCTGGAAGCCGCTGCCCAAGGTGGTGTTCTCCCGCACGCTGTCGGCGGTGGAGGGCAACGCCCGCCTGGCCTCCGGCGGCCTGGCGGAGGAGATCGGGCGGTTGCGGGCCGAGCCCGGGGAGGGCGAGGTCGCGATCGGCGGCGCGACCCTCGCCGCCGAAGCGGCCGCCTCGGACCTGATCGACGAGTACCGGGTGATGGTCTGCCCGGTGCTGGTCGGCGGCGGCATTCCGTTCTTCCCCCGGCACGAGCGCCGGGTGGACCTCGAACTCGTGGAGACCCGCACCTTCGCTGCGCACGTCGTCTACCTCCGCTACCGCGTGGCGCGCTAGCGGCGTCGGGCCGGACGCCGCCGGACGTCCCCCGGCACCCCGGCCGCCCCGGCCCGGGGTCAGGACTCGGTGCGGTACATCAGGTCCGTCTCGTGGGTGCGGAAGCCGAGACGTTCGTAGACCGCGACGGCGGGCCCGTTGTCGGCGTCGACGTACAGCATGGCCGTGGGGAGGCCGCGGTCGCGGGCCAGGTGGCGCAGGCCGAGGGAGGTGAGGGCGCGGCCGAGGCCGGAGCCCTGTGCCTCGGGGGCGACGCCGACCACGTACACCTCGCCCAGCTGTTCCGCGCTGTGCACCTTGGTCCAGTGGAAGCCGACCAGCCGGTCGCCGCGTACCGCGAGGAAGAAGCCGTGCGGGTCGAACCACGGTTCGCCCTTGCGGTCGTCGAGGTCGCGCTGCGTCAGGCCGCCCTGTTCGGGGTGGTGGGCGAACGCGGCGGCGTTCAGCGCGAGCCAGTCCTCGTCGTCGGTGCCGGGCTGGAACGTGCGGACGGTCACGCCCTCCGCGAAGGCGGGCTCGGTGCGTTCGAACGCGCCGAGCGGGCAGCGCATCTGCCTCAGTTCGCGGAAGAGGGTGAGGCCGAGGAGCTGCGCGAGGTGGCGGGCGGCCGGGTGACCACCGTGGGCCCACAGGCGGAGCCGCTTGCCGGAGACGTCCAGCAGGGCTTGACCGAGCTTGCGGCCGTAGCCGCGCCCCCGGTGGGACGGGTGCACGACGAGTTCGCCGGCGGGCGCCTCGACCGGGTCGGTGTCCTCGAGTTGGGCGTAGCCGACCAGCGTGCCCTCGTGGCGCAGCAGCAGATGCCGTACGCCGGTGCGCCGTCCCCCGCGCAGCTGCAGGCGGCCCTGTTCCGAGACGGCCGGCTGGCCGTCGGTGACGGCCGCGGCGTCGATCAGGTCCTGCGCCTCCCGTACGCCCTCCGTCGAGACCTCGTCCACAACAACCACGTCGCTCATGGGGGAAGAGCCTAGGACAACACGCCGCCACCTGGGGGTTCCTCGGCGGTACCGAGTCGTCACCGTCCCGACCGCTGACACGCTACGCGCGTCACCGTAGGCTGCCTCCGCCTGCCCACCCATCCCAGAGGGGGACCCAGCACGATGGCAGCGAATACCTCCCCACGAGCCCGCCGCAGACGAGTCGCCGCGGCGGGCGCCGCGTTCGCCGTCGCGGCCGGCCTGCTGGCCACCGCGATCCCGGCGTCCGCGAACCCCGACGGCCGCGACGCGGACCGCGGCCACGGTCACGGCCGTCACCACGGCCGCACGGTCGACGTGCAGTTGCTGTCCTTCAACGACTTCCACGGCAACCTGGAGCCGCCGCAGGGCTCTTCCGGCGAGGTGACCGAACTCCAGCCGGACGGCACCACGAAGGAGATCCCGGCCGGCGGTGTGGAGTACCTGGCCTCCAGCCTGCGCGACGCCCGCGAGGGGCACCGCTACTCGGTGACCGCCGCGGCCGGCGACGTGGTCGGCGCGAGCCCGCTGCTGTCGGGGCTGTTCCACGACGAGCCCACCGTCGAGGCCATGAACAAGCTGGACCTGGACGTCACCTCCGTCGGCAACCACGAGTTCGACGAGGGCATCGCGGAGTTGCAGCGCCTCCAGGACGGCGGCTGCCACCCGGAGGACGGCTGCTACGTGGACGGCCGCCGTTACCGCGGCGCCGACTTCCCCTACCTGGCCGCGAACGTGACCGACGAGGACACCGGCCGCCAGGTCCTGGAGCCGTACACGATCTGGAAGCACCGCGGGGTGCGGATCGGCTTCATCGGCGTCACCCTCGAGGGCACACCGGACATCGTCTCGGCCGAGGGCGTGAAGGGCCTGGAGTTCCACGACGAGGTCGAGACCATCGACCGGTACGCGAAGAAGCTGAAGCGGCGCGGCGTGAACGCCGTGGTCGCGCTCGTGCACGAAGGCGGCGCCCCGGCCGGCGACGCGTACAACTACGACTGCGACAGCCCCGGACCGGGCGACGGCATCTCCGGTCCGATCGCCCAGATCGCGAAGAACACGACGCCGATGGTCGACGCCTTCGTCACGGGACACACCCACGAGGCGTACGCGTGCACGATCCCGGACCCGAAGGGCGCCCCGCGCACGGTGACCTCGGCCGCCTCGTACGGCCGGCTGTTCACCGACACGACGCTGACCTACGACCGCCGCACCCGCGACATCGTGCGCACCAGCGTCGACTCGGCGAACCACGTGGTGAGCCGTGAGCAGCCGAAGGCACGCGACATGACACGGCTCATCGGCCGGTGGAACGAGCTGGCCGCACCGGTCGCGAACCGCCCGGTCGGCTGGATCGGCGAGGACATCCCGGGCCGCGGCGCGAGCACGCCGGAGTCGCCGCTCGGCGATCTGATCGCCGACGCGCAGCTCGCGCACGCCCAGGGTCTGGACGCCGAGGCGGACCTGGCGCTGATGAACCCCGGCGGCATCCGCTCCGACCTCGTACACGGGGCGTCCGGCAGCGAGGGCGACGGCGTGGTGACGTACGCCGAGGGCTTCACGGTCCAGCCGTTCGCCAACACGGTGAACATGATCGATCTGACCGGCGCCCAGCTCCTCCAGGTGCTGCGCGAGCAGGTCAGCGGGGACAACGCCGAGTCGCCGAAGGTGCTCCAGGTGTCGGAGGGCTTCACCTACACCCTCGACCTGACGCGCTCCGGCGCGGACCGCGTGGTCGCCGACTCGGTGCGGCTGAACGGCGAGGCGATCCAGGAGGACGCCACCTACCGCGTGGCGGTGAACAACTTCCTGGCCGGCGGCGGCGATGGCTTCCCGACCCTGGCGGAGGGCGCGAACCCGTACGTCGGCGGGAACGACCTGGACGTGCTGGTGGACTACATGACCGCCAACTCGTCCGAGAGCGAACCGTTCCAGGCTCCGGCCGCCGACCGGATCACCGTCGTCGAGTGACCCGCGCGCGCTGAACGCACATGCAGCACCCGCACCACCCGCACCACCGGCCGCCCCGCCCCGGACCTCTCCGGCGCGGGGCGGTCGCCTGTCAGCCCCGGCTTCCGTACGGCGAGCGGGCGCGCGCCGCGTGCAGCGCGTCGGCCCACCACCGGAGCTGCCGGAGCATGGCGGCCGCCGCCGCGGAGGTGCCCTCGACGTCGCGCGGAAGGCCGTCCGCGTCGAAGCGCTCCCAGGCGCTGTGGAAGCTGAGCCCGTCGCGGACGGTGACGGCGTGCAGTTCGGCGAAGATCTGCCGCAGCTGCTCGACGGCGCGCAGACCGCCGCTCACGCCGCCGTAGGAGACGAAGCCGACCGGCTTGGCCTGCCATTCGGCGTGGAACCAGTCGAGGGCGTTCTTCAGCGACGCCGGGAAGCTGTGGTTGTACTCCGGGGTGACGACGACGAAGGCGTCGGCGGCGTGCAGGCGCTGGGAGAGGGCGGCGGAGATGCGGGCCGTCCCGGCGTCGGTCTCCCCGGCGGAGCCGGGGAAGACGAGCGGCAGCCGGTGGTCGGCCAGGTCGACGACGTCGACCGTCGCGAAGCCGCCGATCCGCTCGGCCTCGCGGGCGAACCACTCGGCGACGACCGGCCCGAAGCGGCCCTCGCGGACACTGGCGACGATCACCGCGAGCCGCAGCGCGCGGGGTTCGGGAGCTGCGGCGGCGGAACGGGAAGCCGCGGCGGGATGGGAAACGGCGGACGGGGCGGTGCGGACGGTTGCGGACACGTGAGGCCTCCGGGGTACGTCGGGGTCCTGCTCGGCGGCGGACCGGTTGGTCGGGCGACGCACACGAGAGTGCAACTTCAACTGAAGTTCAGGTCAACCGTCCGCAGGGCCGCCGCGACCCGGGAACGCCCCCGCCACCCGTACAGCCCATCGCACACCCGCACAATTGCCGACTTTCGTAGCATGAACACATGGAACATGGCGAAGTGCTCCTTCTGGACGCGGCGATCGAGGTCCTCGCCGCCGGCGGCATGCAGAGCCTGACGCACCAGGAGGTCGACGCCCGGGCGGGAGTCCCCGAGGGCAGCACGTCGCACCTGTACCGGACCCGCGACGAGCTGCTCGGCGCCGTGCTCCGACGCGTACTCGAGCGGGAGAACGCCGTGTGGGCCCTGCTCCCCGTGGTGCCGGGAGCCTCGACCATCGAGGGCTTCGCCGACCGGATGGGACGCCTGCTCCAGATCCTGGCGGGCCCCGAGCGGACGCTGACGATGGCGCGCCAGACCGTCTTCGCCCACGTCGCGACGTCGCCGGGGCTGCGCGCCGAGCTGCGTTCCGCCCGCAGCGGCGTCAACGCGTGGCTGAGCCCCCTGCTCGCCGAGCTCGGCTCACGGCACCCGGAGGGCGACCTGGACATGCTGCTCGTGTTCATGGACGGGCTGCTCGCCTCACAGGTCGCCGGGCCCACCCCGGGGTGGAACCCGGCCCCGGCGATCGCCGCCCTGCTGCACGGCCTCATCGAGCGGCAGGCGGCGTAGGGGGTGGTGCCGGCGGATCACTGCCGCCGGCGGGCACCGGCGCTCCGCTGCACGCAGCCGCAGCTGTGGCGGACGACGAGGCCGGAAGGGAACAGGCGGACGCGTTCGCGGCGCGAGCCGGCCACGCGCAGGCCGTCGTCCAGCACCAGGTCGACCGCCGCGCGCGCCATCGACTCGCGGTCCGAGCCGACCGTGGTGAGCGGCGGGTCGGACAGACCCGCCTCCTTCACGTCGTCGAACCCGGCGACGGCCATTTCGCGCGGCACGTCGATGCCGAGTTCACGGGCGGCGCGCAGCACGCCGAAGGCCTGGTCGTCGGTGGAGCAGAACACCGCGGGCGGCCGGTCCGGGCCGCTGAGCAGGTCGAGCGCGAGCAGGTAGGTGTCGTAGCGGTTGTACGGCGCCTTGAACAGGCGTCCTTCCACGGAGCGCCCGGCCTCCCGCATCGCACGCGACCAGCCTTCGACGTGGTCGGTGACGGGGTCGCCGCTCTCGGGCGTGGAGTCCACGCCGCCGAGGCAGGCGACGTAGTCGTGGCCGTGCTCCAACAGGTGGCGGGTGGCGAGCTGGGCGCCGCCGACGTCGTCGAGGACGACGGCCACGTCGTCGATCGCCTCGGGGCGGCGGTGCAGCAGCACCACCCGGGCGTCCCAGGCGTCGATCTCGGTGGCGGCGTGCTCGGAGGGGCCGGAGCTGATGAGGATCAGGCCGGAGACCCGCATGCCGAGGAACGCCCGCAGGTAGTGGACCTCGCGCTCGTCGAGGTAGTCGGAGTTGCCGACGAGGACCATCTTTCCGCGCTCGGCGGCGGCCTGCTCGACGGCGTGCGCCATCTCCGCGAAGAAGGGCTGCCGGGCGTCGGGAACGATGAGACCTATGAGGTCGGTGCGACGGGAGGCCATGGCCTGGGCGACACGGTCGGGCCGGTAGCCGAGCTCCTTGATCGCGGCCAGCACCCGTTCCTTGGTGGCCGGCGCCACCGGACGCGGTCCGTTGTTGATCACATAGCTGACCACCGCGGTCGAGGTACCCGCCAGTCTTGCCACGTCGTCGCGCGTCACCTTGGCCACGGCGGTCAGTCTACGTGCGATGGGTCAGCCCTTGGCAGACCGCGTGCCGGTGCGACGAACGTCACCGGAGGCGCCGCCGGAGTCCCGGTCCGCGCCGGAGTCCTCGGCATCGCCGGCCGCCTGCTTCGCGACCTCCTCGGCCTCGTCGGTCACCGCCCTGGCCTCGGCCTTCGCCTTCTTCGCGGCCGCCGACCTCTCGCCCTTCTCGGGGGAGACGAAGCGGTAGCCGACGTTGCGGACGGTGCCGATCAGGGACTCGTGCTCGGGGCCGAGTTTCGCCCGCAGGCGCCGCACGTGCACGTCGACGGTGCGCGTGCCGCCGAAGTAGTCGTAGCCCCAGACCTCCTGGAGGAGCTGGGCGCGGGTGTAGACCCGGCCCGGGTGCTGGGCGAGGTACTTCAGCAGCTCGAACTCCTTGAAGGTCAGGTCGAGGACCCGGCCCTTGAGCTTCGCGCTGTACGTCGCCTCGTCCACGGACAGGTCGCCGTTGCGGATCTCCATCGGGCTGTCGTCGGCGGCTGCGCTGAGCCGGCCGGTGGCCAGCCTCAGCCGGGCCTCGACCTCGGCCGGCCCGGCGGTGTCGAGGACGACGTCGTCCACACCCCAGTCGGCGGTGACCGCGGCGAGACCGCCCTCGGTCACGATCAGCAGCACCGGCGAGCCGGGCCCCGTGGAGCGCAGGAGCTGGCACAGCGACTTGACCTGCGGCAGGTCGCGCCGGCCGTCGACCAGGATCACGTCCGCGCCCGGGGTGTCGACCAGGGCGGGCCCGGAGGCGGGGGCGACCCGCACGTTGTGCAGGAGCAGGCCCAGGGCGGGAAGGACTTCGGCGGAGGGCTGGAGGGCGTTGGTGAGCAGCAGCAGGGAGCTCATACGCCCACCTCCCGCTGCCCGGGGTTCGTATGGTGGCTGGTTCCGTCTCGCTTGCCCATGACGTCGGTCGTCCTTCCTTCGGTCCCGGTGGGGCCTGGGGAACACATGCCCGTCGTACGTCGTCGTACGGCCGGTCGTACGGCTGCCGAAAGCACGAAAGGACCCGGGGGCGGCGCTGCCCGAGTCCTCTCCCAGCAGAATAGCCCACATGAGCAGGGAATCGGAGTGTGAGTTCGCTCGCCTTGGTCACCCGCCGGTCGCCGACGGTGACGCGAAGGCCGTCGACCAGGCCCGGCGTACGGTGCTGCGGGCCGCGGACGGGGTGCGGCTGGAGGCGGCGTACACGCCCTGGTCCGGCGGCGGCGACGCGGCGGGTTCGGCCGCTCCGGTGATCGTGGTCGCGCACGGGTTCACCGGGGCGCTGGACCGTCCGGCGCTGCGCCGGGCGGCACGTGCCTTCGCCCGGCACACGGCGGTGGTGACCTTCTCCTTCCGCGGGCACGGGCGGTCCGGCGGACGCTCGACCGTGGGCGACCGCGAGGTGCTGGACCTGGCGGCGGCCGTCCGCTGGGCCCGGGAGAGGGGACACCGGTCCGTGGCGACGGTGGGCTTCTCCATGGGCGGCTCGGTGGCCCTGCGGCACGCGGCGCTGTGCGAGGACGCGGCGGAGCGTACGGACGCGGTGGTCGCGGTGAGCGCGCCCGCACGGTGGTACTACCGGGGCACCGCCCCGATGCGGCGGCTGCACTGGGTGGTCCAGCGGCCGATGGGGCGGCTGGTCTCCCGCTGGGGCCTGCGGACCCGGGTGCACACCGAGGACTGGGACCCGGTGCCGCCGTCCCCCACGCAGGTCGCGCCAAGGATCGCGCCGACGCCGCTGCTCGTCGTGCACGGCGACCGGGACGCGTACTTCCCGCTGGACCATCCGCTCGGGCTGGTGCGGGCAGCCGATCCGCGGTGCACAAAGTTGTGGGTGGAGCACGGTTTCGGCCACGCGGAGAACGCCGCGCCGGACGACCTGCTGCACCGCATCGCCCGCTGGGCGACCGGCGCCCTCTCAGCCTGAGACCTCCGGCCGTCGGGCGGCAGGCACGGCGCCGCGGGCAGGGAGGGTACGGGAAGCGCCGTGCGGGGGCCATCATGGAGGGCGCACCGACGACACCTGCCACACCGACCACACCGGCGACACGCAGTCGGCCGGCGAGAGGGACGAACCACGATGGCTCGCGGAACCATCCGCTACTGGGCCGCGGCCAAGGCCGCGGCCGGACACGCCGAGGAAGCGTACGAGGCCCGCACCCTCGGCGAGGCCCTCGACGCCGCCCGCGTCCGCCACGCCGGGCGGCCGGACTTCGACCGCGTGCTCGGGCGTTGCTCCTTCCTCGTGGACGGCACCGCCGTGGGCCGCCGCCCGCACGGCGTGGTGGAGCTGACCGACGGCGGCACCGTCGAGGTGCTCCCGCCGTTCGCCGGGGGTGCCCGGTGACCGGCGCCCGCCCGCATCCCTCGCCCGGCCCGCTGCCCCCGGAGCGGCCCGCGGACGCGCCTCCGCCCGCCGCAGCCCCGCACGCCGCGTCCCCGCACACCCCCCGCCGGGCGCCTGTGCACCCGGGCGCGCCCGGCCCGGCATCCGCGCCGGACGGACCGGCGCGGGAACCGGCCGACGGCGGCGGCGCGGCGGCCGGGGGACGCCGTTCGCGCAGACGCAGCCCGATCATCGCGCCGGGCCTCCTCCCGGCCCTGCTCACCACCGTCCTCGCCGGCCTGCTCGCCGGCACGGCCCGGCTGCCGCTGCCGGCCTTCGCCGTCGCCGTCGTGGTGCTCCAGGCCGTGACGGCGGCCGGCTGGTTCCGGCTGAACGGGATGTGGCCGGCCCGGCAGGGCATCGCGCTCGCGTTCCTCGCGGGCGTCGCCGCCGACGCGGCGATGCTGCTGGCCGGGAAGGCCCACGTGCCGACGGCCCTGGCGGCGACGCTCGGCGCGTTCTTCGTACTGAACCTCGTACTGCACCTGCGCAACCGCTCCGCCCCCGACGAACGCCTCTACGCCCTGACGGTCGCGCTCACCTCGACCGCGCTGACGGTGGTCGCGGGCGGCTGGACGGCCACGCTCGCCACCGCGGAGTCCGGCGCGGACGGCGGCTCGGGAACCGCCCCGGAGGCCGCCGCACTCGTCGCCGTGGCCGCGGCCGGGATCGCCGCCGCGACGCTGGTCCGCGCGCTGCCGCTGCCGCCGTACGTCTCGCCGGTGCTCGCCCTCGCGGCCGCCGCCGGGGCCGGGTACGCCGCCGTGCGGGCCGGGGCCGCCTTCGACGCTTCCGGTCTGCACGCCGCGGGCGTCGGCCTGGCGGCGGGCGTGTGCGCGCTGACCGGGCTGCGGACGGCGAGCTACGACTTCCCCTCCCGGTTCGTGCACATGACGGCCGGTGTCGCGCTGCCGCTCGCGCTCGCCGCCCCGGCGGTGTACGGGCTCGGCCTCGCCCTCGGATGAGTGCTCACCGCGCTCTCATCCGGATCCGACCGAACGCACGTTAGGCTCCCCCGGAGTCGAACACCTGCCCTGGGGGATGCCCGCATGCGCGCAACACGTCGCACACTCGTGATCCTGCTCGTGCTCGCCGGCCTCTTCACCGGAGCGGACCGGCTGGCGGTGTACCTCGCCGAGCAGGAGGCGGCCGACCGGATCAGGTCCGCCGAGGGCCTGTCCGGCGCCGAGTCGACCAGCGTCGACATCCGCGGCTTCCCCTTCCTCACCCAGGTGCTGGACCGGAACCTCGACGAGGTGGACGTCGAGCTGACCGGCATGACGGCGGCGGCCGGGGACCGCGAGATCACCGTGACCCAGATGCAGGCCACCCTGACCGACGTCCGGCTCGGGGAGGGCTACGACACCGGGACCGCCGCGCGGGCCACCGGCAGCGCGTCGATCTCGTACGCCGACCTCAACGCCATAGCGCCCCCCGGCGTGAAGGTGTCGTACGCCGGGGCGGACCGGGCGGCCCGCAACCAGGTGAAGGTCAAGGTCGGCATCGAGATCTTCGGGCAGGAGCTGAAGCTCCCCGAGGCGATCTACAGCACCGTCGAGGTGAACGGCGACGAGCTGGAGCTGCACGCCGACGCCGTGCCCGGCGCCTCGATCCCGGGTGCCGAGGCGCAGGTCAGGTCGCGGATCGACTTCACCACCGGCGTGCGCGGGCTGCCCTCCGGCATCGCCCTGGACGACGCCGAGGTGACGGAGCGGGGCGTGCGCTTCACCCTCTCCGGCGCGGACGTGCCCCTCGGCTGACCGCCTCGTCCGCCCGTGGACGGACTCTCGTCCACAGAGCGAGACGTCCCCGCCCGCAGAACGGATACGGACGCCCGTCGCCCCCGCGGCGCCGGGCGTCCCGGCCTTCCCGCCTCCACCTCCATCTCACCTCGCGGACGATCTCGTCTCACCATACGGATCGGCGGTGACAGACCGGCCCGCCCCTCCGTACGATCGTGCCCATGAAGCGACAGGCGGATCTCACCAAGCGACGGGCGGTCGACCTCTGCCGCGTCGCCGCCATGCTCTGTCGCACAGCCGTCTGACGGCCGTCCCCCGGCGCCCCGCGCCGGCCTGACGCCGCCGCGCACCGCCGCACGGACCGCGCTCCATCCCGCGTTTCCCGCACCTCGCGCTCCCGCGCCGCCCCGGCGCACGCAGCGCGGCACATCCGGCGTGCGCCCGTACCGCCGCGTACGCACCCACACTGCTCACCCCGCTTCCGGAGGAGAACTGATGAGCCGCAGTGACGTCCTGGTGGACGCCGACTGGGTCGAGGCCCGTATCGACGACCCGAAGACGGTCATCGTCGAGGTGGACGAGGACACCTCGGCGTACGAGAAGAACCACATCCGCAACGCCGTCCGCATCGACTGGAAGCAGGACCTCCAGGACCCGGTGCGCCGCGACTTCGTCGACCAGACCGGCTTCGAGGAGCTGCTGTCGAAGAAGGGCATCGCCAACGACGACACCATCGTGCTGTACGGCGGCAACAACAACTGGTTCGCCGCCTACGCCTACTGGTACTTCAAGCTCTACGGCCACCAGGACGTCAAGCTCCTGGACGGCGGCCGCAAGAAGTGGGAGCTGGACTCCCGCGACCTGGTCGCCGAGGTGCCCGAGCGCCCGGAGACGCAGTACCGGGCCACGCCGCAGGACCTGTCGATCCGCGCCTTCCGCGACGAGGTCGTCGACGCGATCGGCAAGCAGAACCTGGTCGACGTCCGCTCCCCCGACGAGTTCAGCGGCAAGCTGCTGGCTCCCGCGCACCTGCCGCAGGAGCAGTCGCAGCGCCCCGGCCACGTGCCGACCGCGCGCAACATCCCGTGGTCGAAGTCCGCGAACGACGACGGCACCTTCAAGACGGACGACGAGCTGAAGGAGCTGTACGAAGCCGAGGGCGTCGACCTGGGCAAGGACACCATCGCCTACTGCCGCATCGGCGAGCGGTCCGCCCACACCTGGTTCGTGCTGCACGAGCTGCTCGGCCAGGAGAACGTGAAGAACTACGACGGCTCCTGGACCGAGTACGGCTCGCTCGTCGGCGTGCCCGTCGAGGTCGGCGCCAACAACTGAGCCGGCCCGTCGGCCACGGCACACGAGCGAGAGGAACGCGACACCCATGTGCGGAGCACAGGCAGGCGGCCCGGACGCCTCCACCGTCAAGCCCGGTGAGACCACCATCCAGGGCAACGTGACCCGGGACGGCGAGCCCGTCACCGGCTATGTCCGGCTGCTGGACAGCACCGGCGAGTTCACCGCGGAGGTCCCGACCTCCGCGACCGGCCAGTTCCGCTTCTACGCGGCCGAGGGCACCTGGACCGTACGGGCCCTGGTGCCCGGCGGCACCGCGGACCGTACGGTCGTCGCCCAGCAGGGCGGGCTCGCCGAGGTCGCGATCGCGGTCTGAGCCGTTCGACCGGACGAGGCCGGTCCGGGCGCGGACCGGCCGAACCGGGTCCGAGGGCCGCACCCCACGGGTTGGACACCCGGGGTGCGGCCCTCGGCGCGTCCGGACACGGCACCAGTCGTCGCGTCAGTACACGAGGGCCTGCGCGCCGTCGGCCATCGCCTCGCTGACGAACACCTGCGCCCCGGCGATCCGGACGCCCTCCAGGACGTCCTTCTCCTCGATGTCCCGCCGCTTGGCGCACTGCGTGCACAGGGTGATCCGGCCGCCCGCCCGGATGCCCTCGATCAGCTCGGGCAGCGGTGCGGCGTGCGGCAGTTCGAACTCCGCCGCACGGCCCGGCAGCGCGAACCACGCCGACTCACCCGTCAGCCACAGCGACACCTCCACGCCGCTGGCGGCCGCGACCGCCGCCACCGTGAACGCCTGCGAGCAGCGTTCGGGCGCGTCCGCCCCCGCCGTCACCTTGATCACCAGCTTCTTCGCCATGCCCCCACGGTATGCGGCGCCCCGCCGTCTCCCGCTCCGGCCCGCCGCAACCGGATCGTGATCATGCGTAGGGCAACTTTCCGGCCTCCTCCCCGGTCAGCGCGTTGACGAGAACATGAGGAGCCCCATGGAAGACCAGCCCGCGAGACCGGCGGACCCGCCGGCCGCCCCCGCGGCGGCGCAACAGGAACCGGAGCCGGAGACCGCGCCGGAGACCGCGCCGGAGGCCGGGAGCACGGCCGGTGACGCCGACGCGACCGCGCCGGGACCCACGACCGCGCCCGACGACCCGCCCGCGTCCGCGCCCGGTGCGCCCGACCTCGCCGACGCCCCCGCCACACCAGGCGCGGACGTGCCGGAGGAGCCGGCCCGCCGCCGCCCGCGCGGCCGTACGACCCTGCTGCTGGCGGCCGCCGCCCTGCTCGGCGTCGTGGCCGGTGTCGCCACCGGCTACACCGTCCAGGCCGAACGCGCACCCACCCCGCTGCCCCCGCTGTCCCAGGCAAAGCTGTCCTACCCGGACGAGCACGTCCCGGCCGACGCGTGGGAACCCGTCCCGGCGAAGCACGACCGCCGCGTCCGCACCGACGGCGACCTCCGCAAGCTCCTGGTGAAGAAGCCGAAGGGCGCGCGGGAGTTCTCCTTCCTTCCGATCACGGACGGCTGGGTGACCCCGGCCGACTACGCCCGCGGGTTCGAGCAGCCGGGGAGCATGTTCGACAGCCTCCTGGAGATGAACGTCCGGCGCATCGCGGCGACGGAGTGGGAGCACGGTGACCAGGTGACCAGCGTCGTGCTGCTGCAGTTCCACGACCTGTCGGCGCGGTCGGCTGCCGGCCACGCGTCGTCGCAGGGCTCGTACATGGTGGGCGACGACTTCGCCGGCAACGGGGGCCACCCGATCGAGGGTTCGGACGACGGCCGCTACTGGGTCTACGACGCGCCGTACCGCGAGCCGGGCTACCTCCCGGTGTACGGCGCCCGCGCCCTCGCCTGCCGCGGCGACATCGTGCTGGACATCCACATCACGGACACCGGCCCGATCGGTTCCGACGAGATCCGCGACATCGCCGAGCGTCAGTTGGAGCGCCTGTGAACGCCCGCCGGAAGCAGACACTCACCCTCGCCCTCGCGTCGGTTCTCGTGCTGGGCGCGGCGGGGGGCGGGCTCGCCTACACCAAGGTCACCGTGGACGCCGCCGACCGGACGGCCGCCACCAGGGTCTGGAAGGCGCCGCCCAGGGCCCCCTCCGTGGACGACCCGGTGCCGGACGTGTCGAACGGGCGCGTCGACACTCCGCTGAGCAAGGAACTGCTCCCCGTGTCCGCCGACTACCGGCTCGGCCCCGACGTCGAGGGCTTCGGCAACGACGCCCACCTGACCGGCCCGGAGGCCGAGGCGCTGTTCCGGAAGGGCTCGGAGAGCCTGCCCAGCAAGCAGCGCAAGGAACACCGCCGCTTCGTGCGGAAGCTGCGCATCGAGGGCATGGCCATGCGGTCGTACACCCGCTACAGCGACGACCTGGAGGTCGAGATCACGCTGGCGCAGCTGGGCGACCGGGGCGCGGTCGAGGACCTGAACACCTTCCAGCGCGAACTGGCCGACGCCTTCTCGATCCTGCGCAAGGGACCGAAGATCAAGGGCCACGACGCAGCCAAGTGCTTCCTCCTGCCCGAGGACGACGACGCGGAACTCGGCGAGATGTTCTGCACGGCGCACGAGGACGACGTCCTGGTGTCCCTGTCGGCTGCCGGGTCCGACGACTACGACGGCACGGAGTTCGACCGGAAAGAGGTGGCGAAGCTGCTGGAGAAGCAGTTGGAGCGGCTGAGCAAGGGCGGAGGGATCAGCGCATGAGCGAGTCCACGATGACCGGCCCCGAGCCGGCCGCGCCGGACGCGGCCCCCGCCACCGTCCCCCCGACGGACGCGACGCCCGCGCCGACGAACGCACCGCCGCCGGAGTCCCCGCCCGCCGCCGGGCCGGTGGCGGAGCCCTCGCAGACGGACGAGACGCCGGCCGAACCCTCCGCGCCCGCCCGCCGCCGGCGGGTGCTGCGCGCAGTCGCCCGCTGGACGGCGGCCGTGGCCGTCTTCGGCATGCTCGGCACCGGCGTCGCCTACGGGATCACCGAGCTGGAGCGGACGGATGTGCCGGGCCTGGCCACCGCGCCGGACGGGCGCTGGGCGTATCCGGAGCTGAAGCTCCCTGCTCTGCCGGAGGGTTCGCCGCGCCCGTTCGCCGAGGGCAACGACGGCGAGATCCACCACGCGGACGTCCGCGACCTGCTGCTGCCCGCGCCGCGGGGAGCGCGCGGTGACGAGGACCTGCCCGGCATCGAGGGCACCTGGGTGTCCGTCGACACGTTCGCGCAGGCGTACGTGGACGCGGACCGCGACGAGCTGAAGCAGACGCTGCGCGACACCGCGGTCCGGCACATCGCCGCCCGCGGCTGGCGGATGCCCGACGGCACCCGCACCACCGTCTACCTGCTCCGGTTCAACAGCGCCGCCTATCCCGGCGACTTCCTCTCGACCACCGCCAGCGGGGCCTCCCCGTACGTCACGGTCACCGACGGGGAGATGGCGACGCTGGACGACGGCTGGCCGGAGGACGTCGAGGTGCCGGACATCGAGCACTACACGTTCGACGAGTCCGAGCCGCGCGGTGAGCGGCACGTGCGGCAGGCGTATCTGGTCGCGGGGGACACCGTCGCCGTGATCGTCCAGTCACGGAAGGGCGAAGCGGCCGCCGTGCCGTTCCAGCAGACGGTGATCCTCCAGTCACAGCTGCTCGGCTGAGCCGCCCGCCAGGGCGCACCGCGGGGGCGGTGCACGTCACAGCACCGGCCCGGCGGGCCGCCCGCGGCGGCGACTAGACTCGGGGCCGGCGCGGACTCCGCGCCGGCCCCGTCACGACAGAGCGCGCAAGGAGAGCCCGACGTGCTGCACGCATTCTTCACCACCTTGATGGTCCTGGTGGGCCTCGGGACCCTGGCCTTCACGGTTCTCGTCGTCAAGAAGCTCTACCAGGGCCAGCGCTGACCCCCTTCCGCCGCATCCGTTCACCACAGATCGTCTGGTTCCCATGATCGAGATTCCGTCCGACCTGCACCCGGACCTGGTTCCGCTCGCCTTCCTGCTCGGCAACTGGACCGGTGCCGGCGTCGCAGAATTCCCGGGCACGGACAAGTGCAACTTCGGCCAGGAGGTCACCTTCTCCCACGACGGGCGCGACTTCCTGGAGTACGTCTCGCACAGCTGGGTGCTCGACGACGAGGGGAAGAAGACCGCGCCGCTGGAGACCGAGACCGGCTACTGGCGCATCGACGCCGAGCGCAAGGTCGAGGCCGTGATGATCCGCGACCAGGGCGTCGCCGAGGTCTGGTACGGCGAGCTGGCCGACCAGAAGCCGCAGATCGACCTGGCCACCGACGCCATCGCCCGCACCGTCTCCGCCGGCGAGTACAGCGGCGGCAAGCGGCTCTACGGCTACGTCAAGGGCGACCTGATGTGGGTCGGCGAGAAGGCCACCCCCGAGGTGCCGCTGCGGCCGTACATGTCCGCGCACCTGAAGAAGGTCGTCGACCCCAGCGAGTGGGCGAAGGACCTCAAGGACCTCCCGGACGACGGCATCGCCTTCTTCAAGTAGGCCGCCCCTCACCGCACCGCCCCTGGGCCGAGCACGGGGGGCGACCGTCACCCGGCGGCTCGTAGAATGGGCGGGTGGTGACCACCGACTGGCAGAGCGACCTGAGGGCGCGCGGGTACCGGCTGACCCCGCAGCGCCAGCTCGTACTGGAGGCCGTGGACAAGCTCGAGCACTCCACCCCCGACGACATCCTCGCCGAGGTGCGGAGGACCGCGGGCGGCGTGAACATCTCCACGGTCTACCGCACGCTGGAGCTGCTGGAGGAGCTGGGCCTGGTCTCGCACGCGCACCTGGGGCACGGCGCGCCGACGTACCACCTCGCCGACCGGCACCACCACATGCACCTGGTGTGCCGGGACTGCACCGAGGTCATCGAGGCGGAGCTGTCCGTCGCCGACCCCTTCACGGCCGCGCTGCGCGAGCGCTTCGGGTTCGAGACGGACATGAAGCACTTCGCGATCTTCGGACGCTGTGAGAAGTGCCGCAACCGGGCCGCGCAGGAGGGTGAGGACGCGCCGTAGGCTGGGGGCCATGAAGAGCCCGCTCCTCTCCCTTCCCGGCGCCGTCCCCGCCGAAGGCGCGGACGAAGGCGTCGCCGCGCACTACGGCGACCTCTTCCGCGAGCAGCGCGCCCTCGCGGACGGCACCGGCTTCGTCGACCTCTCCCACCGCGGCGTGGTCACCGTCACCGGCGACGACCGGCTGACCTGGCTGCACCTGCTGCTCACCCAGTACGTGGAGGACCTGCGGCCGGGGCACGCCACAGAGGCACTGGTCCTCTCCGCGCACGGTCACGTCGAACACGCGCTGTACCTGGTCGACGACGGCGGGACGACCTGGCTGCACACCGAGCCGGGCACCCAGGGCGACCTCCTCGCCTACCTGGAGTCCATGAAGTTCTTCTACCGGGTGGAGACCGCCGACCGCACCGACGCGTACGCCGTCGTGCACCTGCCGGCCGGTTCGATCGCGGAGACCCCCGCCGACGCCGTCGCCCGGGAGACCGCGCACGGGCGGGACCTGTTCCTGCCCCGCGAGGCGCTGGAGTCGTTCGCCGAGTCGCACGGACCCGCCGTCGGCGTACTGGCGCACGAGGCGCTGCGGGTGGAGACGCACCGGCCGCGGCTCGGCATGGAGACCGACCACCGCACCATCCCGCACGAGGTCGGCTGGATCGGCTCCGCCGTGCACCTGCAGAAGGGCTGCTACCGCGGCCAGGAGACCGTCGCCCGCGTCCAGAACCTGGGGAAGCCGCCGCGACGGCTGGTCTTCCTCCACCTGGACGGCAGCGAGGTGCGCATCCCGCAGCACGGCGACGCGGTGCGGCTGGCCGCCGACGGGGTCGAGGGCCGGAAGCTGGGCTTCGTCACCACCTCGGCCCGTCACCACGAACTCGGGCCGATCGCCCTGGCGCTGGTCAAGCGGAACGTGCCGGTGGACGCTCCGCTGATCGCCGGGGAGGACGCCACCGCGGCGGCGCAGGAGGTCGTCGTCGCCCCCTGACGCCGCCGGGCGCCGCACCCCGTCAGACCTCCAGGAGCACGGTGAACGGGCCGTCGTTCGTCAGCGACACCTTCATCTGCGCGCCGAACCGGCCCGTCGCCACCTCCGCACCCAACGCGCGGAGCTGCGCGACGACTTCGTCCACCAGCGGCTCGGCGACCGGACCGGGCGCGGCAGCCTGCCAGGTGGGGCGGCGCCCCTTCCGGGCGTCACCGTAGAGAGTGAACTGGCTGACCACCAGCAGCGGTGCGCCCGCGTCCGAACACGACTTCTCCCCGTCGAGGATGCGTACGGACCACAGCTTGCGGGCGAGTTGCGCCGCCTTCGCGGGTGTGTCGTCGTGCGTGACCCCGACCAGCACGCACAGGCCCTCGCCGACGATCTCTCCGACCGGCTCGCCGTCCACGACGACGCGCGCGCCGTCCACTCTCTGCACCACTGCTCGCATGCCCGCCATGATGCCGTGCCGCCCGACGCGGACGGGCGGGGTGCCGCCGTATGGGTGCCGAACGCTGCGCGCGACGGCCACGCGGTGGCACGATGCGCGTACGGGATGCGTACACGAGGTGCGTACCGTGGCACCACGGGCAAAAGGCACGAGGGGACGTCACCATGGACTCAGCCGGAACCGGACGCGCTCCCGGGGGCACGTCGGCCCCCTCCGGCCGTACGCCCGCCTCGGCCGCCTCCTCCCTGCCGCCCGCGCAGCGCGCGGCGGCGGCCCGTGAGGCCCTGCGCGAGGAGGAGCCGCCGGAGCTGACCGGCAGCACGCTCCCCGAGCTGCGCGACCTGCGCCGCGCCGCCCAGCGCGAGGAGGCCGACCTCAGCTACGTGCGGCGGCTGCTCCAGGGCCGCATCGACATCCTGCGCGCCGAACTGGCCCGGCGCACCGAGCCCGGTTCGCCGCTGCTGGACCTCCTGCCGGAAATCCTGGTCGACGCCCCCTCCCGGCACCGCCAGTCGGCCCGCCACGTCACGGTCGGCACCCCGCACCGCGCCGAGTACCGGGCGCTGGCGGAGGAGATGCTGGCCGAGGTCGAACTCTCCGACCTCACCGCGCGGACCGACGACGAACTGCACGGCGCGATGGGCCGCCTGGTCCGGTACGAGCAGCAGGTCTCCGGCCGCCGCCAGGCCCTCCACCGCACGGCCGACGCGTGCAGCGCCGAGATCGCCCGCCGCTACCGCGAGGGCGAGGCGCACGTCGACGACCTCCTGGCCTGAGAACCGTCTGAGCCGCCTACGGACCGCACCTCCGCACCCTCCGGGCACGCGGGCGTGGGGGCGCGGGCGGGGGTGAGCCGCAGGGAGAGGAGCGGGAAGGATGCCCGGTGCACGGACCAGGGCGGCGCACCCGCTACCGTAAGGAGCGTCCCCGCAGAACGCACCGTACAACCCGCAGCGCACCGCCCACCCTCCGTCACCCCGGACGGGTCCGGGCGGACCGCCCGGAGGCCCCGCCCATGACCGCTCTCACAGCGCAGCAGCCGCCCGCGCACCCGATCCTCGCCGAGATCGTCCGCTCCGGCTTCGTCGAGGGCCACCACCGCGGCTCCCTCGTCGCCCTCGCCGCCGACGGCACCGTCGACCTCGTCCTGGGCGACGTCACCACCCCGGTCTTCCCGCGCTCCTCGACCAAGCCGGTCCAGGCCGCCGCCGTCCTGCGGGCCGGCCTGGACCTGTCCGGCGAACGCCTCGCGCTCGCCGCCGCCAGCCACTCCGGCGAGCGCTTCCACCTGGAACTGGTGGAGAAGATGCTCGCCGAGCACGGCCTGGCCGAGTCCGACCTCCGGTGCCCGCCGGACCTGCCGCTGGACCGCGCGGAGGCGGACGCCCACCTCGCCGCGGGCGGCACCCGTACCCGCGTCGCGATGAACTGCTCCGGCAAGCACACCGCCATGCTGGCAGCCTGCAAGATCAACGGCTGGTCGACGGACGACTACCTCGCGCCCGGCCACCCGCTCCAGCGGCTGGTCGCGGGCACGGTGGCCGACCTGGGCGGCGAGCCCGTCGCCCACACCGGCGTGGACGGGTGCGGCGCGCCGCTGATGGCCGTGTCGCTCACTGCGCTGGCCCGCACCTTCCGCTCCTTCGCGCTGGCCGGCGACGGCACCCCCGAGGGACGGGTCGCGGCGGCCATGCGCGCCCACCCCGAGTACGTCGCGGGCACCCGCCGGCACGACACGTGGGTGATGCGGGACGTGCCGGGCGCGGTGGCCAAGATGGGCGCGGAGGCCGTGCAGGCGGTGGCGCTGCCCGACGGCCGCGCGCTGGCGTTCAAGATCGACGACGGTTCGGTACGCGCCCTGGGGCCCGTGCTCGCCCGCGCCCTGGCCGTGCTGGGCGTCACCGGCCCGGTCCTCGACCGCCTCGCGGACAGCCCGCTGCTGGGCGGCGGCGCGCGCGTCGGGGAGATCCGCGCCGCGTTCTGAGGCCCCGCCGCCCACCGGCCCGTCGCCCTTCCGCGCCATGGCCGTCGCCGCTTCCGCGCCGTGGCCGGGCGGAAAACGACGTGCGCCGCTGGTCAGCACCCACCTAGCGTGTGCCCATGACGCCCGAGATCCGGACCCTCACCGACGACGACCTGCCCGCCTGGTTCCGCGCGGTGCACGTCGGCTTCCTGAACGGCAAGGAGCTGACGGACGAGGAGATCGCGGTGCGCGGCGGCGGGGTGGCCGTCGACCGCACCCAGGGCGCGTTCGACGGCGGCCGCTGCGTGGGCACCTTCCGCACCATGCCGCAGCAGCTGACCGTGCCGGGCGGTGCGGCGCTGCCGTCCTGCGCCGTCACCAACGTCACCGTCTCCCCCACGCACCGGCGTCGCGGCCTGCTCACCCGCATGATGGGCGAGGCCATGGCGGCGGCGAAGGAACGCGGCGACGCCGTCGCCTCCCTGATCGCCGCCGAGTACCCGATCTACGGCCACCACGGTTTCGGCCCGGCCGCCTGGACCACCGAGTTCACGGTCGACGTCCCCCGGACCGGTCTGAACCGCCGCTACGCCGGGCCGCCTCAGGGCGAGGGACGCGTCGACCTGGTCGAGCCGGACGCGTTCCGCCGCGTGGCCCCGGAATTCCACGAGCGGTTCCGCGCGCAGCCGCACCGCCAGGGCGTCATCGACCGGAACGACCGCTGGTGGCGGATGAACACCGGCGCACTCCGCTGGCCCGACGACGAGTGGGAGCCCCCGTTCTGCGCCGTCTTCCGCGACGCCGAGGGCGTCGTGCAGGGCACCGTGACGTACACCGCCCGGCACGACACCTGGCACAACAAGCTGCCGCACTGCACTCTCAGCGTCGGCAAGCTGGAGGCCGCCACTCCGCAGGCCGAACGCGCGCTGTGGCACTTCCTGTTGTCCGTCGACTGGGTCACCACGCTCCGCTCCGGCCACCGCGCACCCGACGACGTGCTGCCGCTGCTGCTGCCGGACCCGCGGGCCGCCCGCATCGACGCGCACGCCGACTTCCTCTGGCTGCGTCCGCTGGACGTCCCGCGCATGCTGGGGGCCCGCACGTACGCCGTGCCCGGGACCCTCGTCCTGGACCTGCACGACGAGACCGGCCTCGCCGGCGGGAGGTTCCGCCTGGAGACCGGCCCGGAGGGCGCCGCGTGCACGCGCACCGAGGACGGCGCGGACCTGTCGATGGACGTCTCCGCACTCGGCACCCTCTACCTGGGCGACGAGACGGCGACCCGCCTGGCCGCCCTGGGGCGCGTGGCCGAGCACACGCCCGGTGCGGCGGCGAAGGCCGACGCGCTCTTCCGCACCGCGCGCCGCCCCTGGTGCCCGGACATCTTCTGACGGCGCACGGCGATGCGGCCGGCCCGTTCCGAGGCGTCCCCGCGGTCAGTGCTCCAGCACCGAGTCGTCCTCCGGGCGCGCGCCGGGCAGGCGGTGCCGCGCCGCGATCAACGCGGCGTCGACGTCCTGCGTGCCGGTCGCGATGCACAGCGTGTACGACACGTCGTCCAGGCGCTGCCGTGCCTTGTCGCTGCCCTCCTCGGCGTGCAGCGCGCGCAGCGTCTCGTACTGTTCGACCAGCTTTTCCAGGACCGCGGGGTGAGCCATCAGCATGACCGGCTCCTTCCGTGGGGCGCCGCCTGCGGCGGCATCAAGCGCTTCTGCGGTGCTCAGCCGTGACCGTGACGTTCCGGAGAGCGGCGGGAGCGCGCCGGGCGACACACCGGTCCGAGTGCGACCGAAGGTCGCTCCCGCGGGTGCCTGAGGTCCCAAGCACGTGGTTCGTTTACAGTCCACGCCCCTCGCCCGGGTACGTCAAGTCGACCTGCTCCGGGGAGCGACCACGCGGTCGCACTCAGTGCACGAGCAGCAGGGTGAGCACCACGGCGCCGACGCAGCTGCACGTGACGTTCTTCGCGTGCCAGCCGATGCTCAGCAGCACGAGCGCGAAGACGCCGGCGACGCCGAAGCGCCACTCCACGAGTTCCTCGAAGGCGACGACGAAGACGGCGAAGAGAATCGCGAGGACGGGCATGGCGTTCTCCCTCCGGGAGAGCCCGGACCGCTGCGCGGTCCGGACGCGGACCTTGACGGGTGGAACCCTTGAGCCCGAGGGCCATCGGCGGAGAACTTCGTCGTCCTCCCGCGAGTTGTCGATGAACCCCGACCAACTCTGCCCAACTTCTTCCCAGTTGGCGCGAGGTCGAAAACAGTTCGCTTCGAACAACGTCCAACAACTCCCCAACTCACCGCCCGCGTTGTACGGTCGATCAGTGAGCTCCCAGAGCACGTCCCTGACCGTCGCCGCCGTGCTGCGCGAGCGCATCACCAGCGGTGCGGTGGCCCCGGGCGGCTCGCTGCCCAAGCGGGCCGACCTCGCGACCGAGTTCGGCGTGAGCGGCAGCGTGATCCGGCAGGCGCTGACCACGCTCGAGGACGAGGGCCTGGTCACCCTCGGTCGCGGCGCCCCGGCCACGGTGAACGAGCCCCCGCCGCCCGCCCCGGCTCCGCAGACCGCCGGCGTCCTCCTCCCGGACCGCATCCGCGCGGCCTTCGAAGCCGAACACGTCACGATCGACGTCTTCTCGCTGACCACGGAGACGCTCCACGATGCGCTCGCCTTCGCCTACAAGGGTGTCCGGGCCGGCGAGTTGACTCCTCGGACCGTCACGCTGCGGGTGCTGGTTCCGGCCATCGACGCGCGCCTGGCCCTGCCGAGACTCGTCGCCGACCCGGCGGACCCCCGTCCGCTCCAGCGCCTGCACGGGATCATGCACACCTGCCAGGGCACCCTGGAGATGGGGCTCGAGTCTCTACGGGCCCTTGGTCTCGTCGAGGACGCCTCCCTGCAGTTCCGCAGCGTCCCGGTGACGCCGATGCACAAGCTCTACCTGCTCAACGGCACGGAATCGCTGCTCGGTTACTACCAGGTGGTGCCCCGGACCGTGGTGTACGAGGAGGAGGAGATGTCGATCTTCGACGTACTCGGGATCGACGCGAAGCTGTTCCGGTCCTCCTGTGGACCGGACGCCCGCGACGGACAGGATGCGGCGTTCGTGCGCAGCTCGCAGGCATGGTTCGACTCGCTGTGGTCAACCATGGCCCAACCCTTCACACTCGGTTAGATGCGCGATCTGATCCGCTCGGCGGACTGCATACTCTTCGACTTCGACGGGCCGATCTGCCGGCTGTTCGCCCACCACCCGGCTCCGCTCATCGCCGAGAACCTGCGCTCCCTGATACGCGAACAGGGCGGCCAGGACGAGCTGCTGCGCCGGGTGGCGGACACCGGCGATCCACTCGCGGTGCTCCGCGCCGCCGAGGCGCACAGCTCCCTGGCGGCGACGCTGCAGAAGGCGCTGACCGAGGAGGAGTTGCGGGCGGCCGAGTCCGCCGAACCGACTCTGCACGCCGATGCTCTCGCCCGGTCCCTCGTCGCGGCCGGGCGGCGGGTGGCCGTCACGACCAACAACTCCGCGCCTGCGGTCGAGCACTACCTCACCCGCCACGGGCTGATGCCGCTCTTCGCCGAGCATGTGCACGGCCGCCAGGACGACGCGCGTCTGCTGAAGCCGCACCCGGACTGCCTCCTGCGGGCCCTGACCGCCACGAGCACGCCGGCGAGCAGAGCGCTGATGATCGGCGACACCGTTCACGATCTCCGGGCCGCCCGAGCGGCCCGGGTGCCGTTCCTCGGCTTCTCGCCCCGCCCCGAGCGCCGCGCCGATCTCGCCGCCGCTGAGGCTGACGAGGTGGTGGGGGATCTGGGCGAGGTCGTTTCGGCGTTCGAGCAGCACGCGCAGGGGTGAACTCGTCGGTGAACTCGCCGCAGACCTCTCGTGGCCCGGCAGGTCGGGCCCTAGGATCGCCCTGAAATGACCGAGCACTACCACACGTACCAGGGGCAGCACCGCTTCTGGCATGTGCTCGGGGACCCGCTGGGCGACAGGCGCATCAAGCTCGCCGAACCACGCGACGCCGTGCTCTGGTTCGACCGGCGCTGCTTCGCCGCGGAGGAACCACTCCTCGCGGAACTCGGCGGTCTGGGCATGACCCGGATCCCCGCCGTGTACGAGAAGGAGCCCGGCGGCGGCTCGGCGCCTCCTGGCCGGCGCCTCCTGGTGCAGGACTTCATCCCGGGCACCACCCTGGCGGAGGTCTCCGCCCCCGGTGCCCCGGTCGCGGACCAGCACCTCTCCGACATCGAGGAACGCTTCCGGCAGCTCGCGTCCGTCCGCGCCGCCGACGTCCGCACGGAGCGCACCTGCGCCGAGCGGGAAAGGGCGGAGAACGGCGACACGGGCAGGTTCTTCTCGACCCTCGTCGCCTTCACCCGGCGGGAGGGGTACCGGAGGCATCGCGGCACCTACGGGCCGCTCTTCCGCGCGCTCGGCGTCCCCCGCCGTCCGCTGACCCCGCGTGCCCGCCCGGCCAGAGAAGCGGGCGACTTCACCTCCCGCCCGTTCTGCCTGCTGCACGGCGATCTGCACCGGGCGAACTTCATCGTCGATGCGTCGGACCAGCGCCTGTGGACCATCGACTGGGAACTCGCCATGCTCGGCGACCCCCTCTACGACCTCGCCACGCACCTTTACCTGATGCAGTACCCGGCCGCGCAGGAGGAAGAGGTGACGGAGCGCTGGCGCCGGGCGGTCAGCGGCGTGCTGCCCGGGGCGGACGCCGGGTGGCGGGACGATCTCCCGCGCTATCTCGCCTACAAGAGAGCTCAGTCGGTGTTCACCGACGTGGTGCGTCACGCCCAGAAGCTGGTGACGGCCGACCCCGGCGAGCGCCGCGTCCGGCTCAAGGAGACAGGTGAGACCGTCCACGCCCTGCTGCGGCGGGCGGCGGACGTCCTGGGACCGGCGTACGTACCGGAGCCCGAGGACGTCGCCGCCGCATACCGCGCCCATGTGCTCGGCGCTGTACGGAGGCCGAGGGGGCGGCGATAGTTGAGCTCTCCAGCCCGCCCGGCGAAACGGATCGCGATGCGCCCACTCGTAGACGCCGCCAGCACCGTCCTGTTCGACTTCGACGGCCCGCTCTGCGCCCTCTTCCACGGACGCCCGGCTCCCCAGGTGGCCGAGCGGCTGCGGACGCTCGCCGACGGCTTCGACGAGGGTCGGGAGAGCGGCACCTGGCTGCCGGACACGCGCGACCCGTACGTGATCCTCGCGAACGCCCTCGGCTCCGGCCGCAGCCGGGAGCTCACGACGCTGCTGGAGAAGGCGCTGACGGAGGAGGAGTGCGAGGCGGCGCCGCTCGCCTACCCCACCCCGTACGCCGACCGGCTCGTGCACACGCTGCGCGCGACCGGCCGGCGGCTGGCCGTCGCCACGAACAACTCCCCCTCCGCCGTCGAGCGCTACCTGCGGACCCGGGCCACGGACGAGGTGTTCGCCGGGCACGTCCACGGCCGCACGCCCGACGAGCTGCGGCTGAAGCCGGACCCGTACTGCCTCGAACGGGCGCTGGCGTCGACGGCGACCGCGCCCGCCGACGCCCTGGTGATCGGCGACGCGGCACGGGACTTCGAGGCCGCACGGGCCCTCGGGGTCCCCTTCCTCGGGTACGCGAGCACGGAGGGCAGGGCGGCACGGCTGCGTGCGGCGGGGGCGGAGCACGTCGTCGACTCGCTCGCGCCCGTGCTGCGTGCCGTCGACCCCGCCGCACGCGTCTGACCGGACCGGCGAACGGCGGTCAGTGCCGCTCCAGCTCCACCCTGGGCAGGAGCCGGGCCAGCGGGCGGGGCAGCCACCAGGCGCGGGCTCCGAGGAGCTGCATCACGGCCGGGACGATGAGGCACCGGATGACCACCGCGTCCAGCAGGATCGCCACAGCCAGGCCGAGGCCGAACTGCTGAAGCATCCGGTCGGGGCTGAGGATGAATGCCGCGAACACGACGATCATGATGGCCGCCGCCGCGGTGATGACCCGTCCGGTGTGGGCGAGCCCTTCGCGGACGGCGACCGCCGGATCGCGCGTGCGCTCCCACTCCTCGTGGATGCGGGAGAGCAGGAACACCTCGTAGTCCATGGACAGTCCGAAGACGATCGCGAAGATCATCACCGGGATGAACGCCTCCACCGGGCCGGGCTGGGCACCCAGCCAGCCCTGCTGGAAGACGAGCGTGACGACGCCCAGGGAGGCGCCGATGCTCAGCAGGTTCAGCACGGCGGCCTTGAGCGGGATGAGCAGCGAGCGGAACACGGCGGTCAGCAGCAGCGCGGAGAGTCCGACCACCAGGGCGACGAACAGCGGCATCCGGTCCGCGACCGTGGACGCGAAGTCCTGCGCGGCGGCCGTCGATCCGCCGACCAGGAACTCCGCCCCGGTGTGGGCCTCCAGCGGTGGCAGCACCTCACCGCGCAGGGCCGCGACCAGGTCGGAGGTGGCCTCGTCCTGGGGCGCGGTCTCGGGGTAGGCGAGCACGGTCGCCGTCGAGGAGTCCCCGGTGGGCAGCGGCGGGGAGGCCGCGGCGACGCCGGGGGTGTCGAGCAGGGTGGCCCGCAACGCCCCCGCCGCGTCGCCGACGGCTTCGCCGCCGCCGTCGGCGACGACCACGAGCGGCCCGTTGAACCCCGGGCCGAAGCCCTCGGCGAGGAGGTCGTACGCCTGCCGGCTCGTGCTCGCCGCGGGGTCGTTGCCGGCGTCGGCGAAGCCGAGGCGCAGCCCCGCGGCGGGTGCGGCGAGGGCCCCCAGCGCGAGCACGGCGACCAGCAGCGCGGCCCACGGCCGCCGCTGCACGGCGGTGGCCCAGCGCCGCCACGCGGCGCCGTCGTCGCCGCGCCCGCGCGCGGCCCGGCGGGCGTCGCGCCGCTCCACGTTCCGCTGGATGCGGCGCCCGAACACGCCGAGCAGCGCGGGCAGCAGGGTCAGCGACGCGACCATGGTGACCAGCACGGTCAGCGCCATCGCGAGAGCGACGCCCTGGAGGGACCCGAGGCCGAGGGCGACGAGCCCGAGGAGGGCGATGACGACGGTGCAGGCGGCGAAGAAGACCGTACGGCCGGCCGCGTCGAGCGCGACCCGCGTGGCGCGTTCCCGTACGGCGGCCGGGCCGTCCGGAGCGTCCGGTCCGGCGGCACCGTCGGCCGGGCCCCCCGCGCCCTCCGCCGCGCGCCCGCCGTGGGCGAGCAGTTCGGTGCGGTAGCGGGAGAAGACCAGCAGCGCGTAGTCGATCCCGACGCCGAGGCCGACCAGCATCATCAGCGGCAGTGTGAAGTCGGCGAGCGTCACGACGTGCGAGGCGAGCACGATGAGGCCCATGGTGCTGCCGACCGCGAACAGCGCGGTGACCACCGGGAGTCCGGCCGCGACGACCGACCCGAACAGGAACACCAGGATGACCAGCGCGCCGAGGATGCCCGCGCCCTCGGCTCCGCCGCCGCCCTCCTCGCCGGCGGCGCGCACCGCCTCGCCGCCGAGGGCGACGCTCAGGCCGCCGCCCTGCGCGTCCTGCGCGGTGTCGATGAGGCGGCGCGTGTCGGGGACGGGCATCTCCTCGGCCTTGCCGTCGAGCGTGACCGTCGCGTAGGCGAGGGTGCCGTCGTCGGAGACCGCCCCGCGGTCCTGGTACGGGCTGCGTACCTGGGCCACGCCGTCGAGCGCGCGGACGTCGTCGAGCACGGCCTCGACGCGGCGTTCGGTGCCCGGGGCGGCGAGACCGTCCTCGTCGTGCAGCACGATCTGGACGGTGTCGCCGGCCTGCGCGGCGCCGTGGTCCTGCAGTGTCTCCAGCGCCTGCTGGGACTCGGTGCCGGGGAGGGAGAATTCGTTCCGGTAGTCGCTGGAGACGACTCCGGCCGCGGCCTGGACCCCGATGAGCACGGCGGCCCACAGCGCGAGCGCGGTCCACCGGCGGCGGTGCGAGAAGGCGGCGACGCGTTCGAGGATGCCGGGCCGTCGGCCGGGGTCGTGTCCGGCGGCGGGCGCCGTGGGGCGCGTGCCGGGCGGAGAGGTGGTCATCGTGGGCTCCGTTCTGTGCGTGAGGTGCCGGTGCCGTGCGGCCGGCGGCCGCGCCGGGCGCGGTACGGGGGCACGGCCGGGGGAGGCGGGAGGGTCCGGGGCGTCGGGAGGTGTCGCCGCTTCACGGCGGTCACTGCGGTCACTGTGGTCACTGCGGTCACGGCGGCCCTCCCCGTTCCGCAGGGGGCGCGGCCGGGAGGCCGGCCGCCGGGACGGGGGCGGCGGCGTGCACCGGCCCGCGCAGCGCCCAACGCAGCCAGACCTGGGCGCCGAGCAGCAGCGGCAGGGCGGCCAGCAGCGCGGGGACGAGCAGGCCCAGCACCGGCCCGTCGGCGGCGGACTCCCGCAGCGGCAGCCGTACGCCGCCCAGCAGCGGCAGGGCCGCGGCGGCGACGGCGGTGAGCGCGTACGCGGGCGCCGGCGCCGTCCGCCCGCTGAGGGCGCGGACGCGTGCCAGCGGCGGCCCGGTGAGGCGCCGCCCCGCGTAGGCCAGGCCGTGGGCGGCGAAGAGGACCGCGGTGGTGAGCGCCATGCCGACGGCGAACGAGCCTTCGGCGGGCCGGGTCGGATCGCCCTGGAGGAGCCCGGCGAGCAGCCGGCCCCAGGACAGGGCGACGGCCCAGCTCCCGGCCACCACCAGCCCGTCGGCGAACCGTCGCCAGGCGCGCGAGGTGCCGCCGCCCCGCCACCACAGGCCGGCGTCCCGCACCACCCAGCCCGCGAGCAGGCCCAGCAGCACGGCGAACTGCCCCTGGAACAGGGCGCCTTCCAGGTCGGGGAAGCAGCCGATGAACACGCCGGCGGCGGCGACCAGCCACACCTCGTCGGCGAAGAAGTACGGGAGGACGGTGCGCAGCACGAGGCGGCGTTCGTCGTCGTCGCGACCCAGGTGGGGCAGCAGCATGCCCACGCCGAGGTCGGCTCCGGACAGCACGGACCATCCGGCGGTGAAGAGGCCCAGCAGGGCGACGGCGAGGACGTCCATGGCGGCGTTGCGCCTCCTTCCCGGGGTCGGCGTGGGGTCAGTACGTGGGGGCGGGCGCCCGGTCCCGCGTGCGGGGCCCGTCCGGGTCGTCGCCGCCCGGCGTCCCGGGGGGCGTGTCGTCCGTGCCGAGGGACACGGCGGCGGGCCCGCGTCCGGCGGCGCGCAGCAGGAAGTACCCGTTGCCGGCGATCAGCAGGGCGAAGAGGACCCCGAACACCGCGAGGGAGAGCCGCATCTGCCCGGCGGAGAGCTGCGAGGCGGCGTCCTCGGTGCGCAGCAGGCCGTGGATCACCCACGGTTGGCGTCCGGCCTCGCGGAAGACCCACCCGGCCGTCATGGCGACGTACGGCAGGGGCACGACCGCCATCAGCAGCACGTGCCACGCCCGCAGACGGTGCACCACGAACCGGATCGCCCCCAGCACCACGCCGAGCCCGGCGACCAGGAGCATCAGGGCGAAGGCGACGAGCATCAGCGTCGCCCCGAGCTGCGTCCACGTCTCGGACGGCATGTAGTCGCCCGGCCCGAAGCGCGCGGTCAGTTCCGCCTGCAGCCGGGCGATCTCGGCCTCGTCGCGCCGGAAGACGGCCATCTTCATCGGCTGGTTTCCGGCGAGGAAGGGGAACTGCACGCCGCCCGTGACAGCGGTGAGGAACACCGCGGGCGCCCCCAGGAACACGCCGATGCGCAGCGACCGGCGGAACACCTCGTGTTCCGGGGACCGCCGGAAGAGGTGGTAGGCGCTCACCCCGGCCATGAAGAACGCGGCCGTGACCAGGGCGCCGGCGGCGATGTGCCCGAAGGCGAAGAGCGTGGACGGGTTGGTGAGCACGGCCGCGGTGTCGTGCAGCACCAGCCCGTCGGGGGTCTCCCGGTGGCCGACGGGGTTGTTGAGGAAGCCGTTGGTGACCAGGATCCAGTACGCGGACAGGTAGGCGGTCAGCGTGACGACCCAGAGGGTGCCGAGGTGTACCCACCGGTTGAACCGGCCCCAGCCGAAGATCCACAGCCCGAGGAACGTCGACTCGACGAAGAAGGCGAGGATCGTCTCCAGCGCGAGCGAGGCGCCGAACACGTCGCCCGCGTAGTGGCCGAGGCCGCTCCAGTTCATGCCGAACTGGAACTCCATGACGATGCCGGTGACGATCCCCACCGCGTAGTTGATGACGTAGAGCTGCCCCCAGAAGCGCACCATGCGGTGGTGCACGGGATTCCCGGACGCCACGGCGACGGTCTGCACGCAGGCGACGACGGTCGCCAGGCCGAGGGTCAGGGCGACGAACAGGAAGTGCCCGGCGGCGGTCAGGGCGAACTGCAGCCGCGCCAGGTCAAGGGTCTCCGCATCCACGCCCCACACGGTGCCGGTCCGGCACCCCCGGCCGCGTCGGGCCGGGGATGCGACCTGCGCTACCGCGCCGGTTGCGGCGTCCGTCTCCCGCGTACCCCCGGGGTTGCGCCGGCCCCCGACGCGCCCCGGGGCCGGGCCGGTCCCCGCCCCCTAAGGGGCCCCGTCGTTCCGGGGGCTCCCTGCCCGGCTGCGGCACCGGGATCGGCGCAGCCGGGCGAGGCGGGGAGCCGTCAGTCCAGCCAGCCGGGGGCGACCAGCCCCGACTCGTAGGCGAGGATCACCAGCTGCGCGCGGTCCCGCACGTCCAGCTTGGTCATCACGCGGCTGACGTGCGTCTTCGCCGTCGCCGGGCTCAGCACGAGGCGGGCGGCGATCTCGTCGTTGGTCAGCCCGGCCGCGACCAGGGCCATGACCTCGCGCTCTCGCCCGGTGAGCGCGTTCAGGCGGGGGCCCGGTTCGGGCCGTGCGACGCGGCCGGCGAACTCGGCGATCAGCCGGCGGGTGACGGCGGGGGCGATCAGCGCGTCGCCCCGCGCGACCACCCGCACCGCGTGCAGCAGTTCCGTCGGCTCGGTGTCCTTGAGCAGGAATCCCGAAGCACCGGACCGCAGCGCCCCGTAGACGTAGTCGTCCGCGTCGAAGGTGGTGAGGATGACGACGCGTACGCCGTCCAGGCGCGTGTCACCGACGATCTCCCGGGTGGCCTCCAGGCCGTCCGTTCCGGGCATCCGGATGTCCATCAGCACCACGTCGGGGCGCAGTTCGCGTGCCGCGCGCACGGCCGCCGCACCGTCGCCGGCCTCGCCGACGACCCGGATGTCGTCCTCGTCGTCCAGGATGGACCGGAAACCGGCCCGGACGAGCGTCTGGTCGTCGGCCAGCAGGACACCGACGGCGTCCGCGGCCGCTCCGTCCGCGTTCACGTGCTCTCCTCCCGCCCCGGCCGGCCACCCCGGCCCTCCCGGTCCTCCCGGTCCCCGCGCCCGGCGGGGCCGCGTGCGGGGGTCTCGCGCACCGGCAGCCGCGCCGCCACCCGGAAGCCCCGGACCGTGCCGGCGTCGTCGGTGACGTTACCCGTGGTCAGCTCGCCGCCCAGCGCCCGGGCGCGTTCGGCCATGCCGCCCAGCCCGCTGCCCTCCGCGCCGGCCTTCTCCTCCGGCGGCGCACCGCTGCCGTCGTCCTGCACGGTGACCAGCAGAGCGTCGCCCTCGCGCCGCACGCGCACCTCGGCCGTCGCCGCTCGCGCGTGCCGGACGACGTTGGTCAGCGACTCCTGCACGATGCGGTACGCGGCGAGGCCGATCTGCGGCGGAAGGCCCTCCGCGGCGCCCTCCTCCGGGAGTTCGGCGCGGACCCGGAGTCCCGCCCCGCCGGTGCGCTCGGCCAGCTCGGCGATCCGGGCGAGACCGGCGCCCGCGGGCGAAGTCGGCGCGGCCGCGTCGTCGACCTGCCGCAGCACGCCGAGGGTGGCACGCAGTTCGCGCAGCGCCTCCCGGCTGGTCTCCCGCACGGTCTCCAGGGCGGGGACCATGTCCTGCGCCGCCGCGTCCCCGTGCTTGGCGTACCGGTGCAGGGCGGCGGCGGACTGCACGTTGATCAGCGAGATGTTGTGGCCGAGGACGTCGTGCAGCTCGCGGGCGATCCGCAGCCGTTCCTCGGCCGCCGACTGCCGCGCGCGGACGTCCTTCTCCCGTTCGGCGGCCAGCGCGCGCTGCTCCGCCTCGCGCAGGTAGGCCAGCCGCGTGCTGTACGCCGTGCCCGCGGCGACCAGGCCGACGAACCAGCCCGCCAGCAGGAAGATCGACGTGTCGTCGACGTGCCGCTGGCCGGGCTCCGCGAGCACTTCGGAGACCACGATCGCCAGCATCGTCACGACCGCGAGGGTGACCGCGGCGACCAGGTGCCCCTGGGCGGCGACCGTGAAGAGGGCCACCGCGAAGGCCGCGACCAGGAGCGGAACGTCGCGGTCGGCGAAGGGAAAGTAGAGCGCGCTGCACACCAGCGTCACGAGGGCGACCGCCACCGGCCGCCGGCGACGCCACCACAGCGCGCCGCAGCCCACGGCGATCAGCACCCAGCCGAGCACGGCGCGCGGCCACGACTCCGCGCCGGCGCCGTCGCGGCCGACGTCCCACACCATCAGCAGCACCACGACCGCGGCGACGGCCACGCCGAGCACGATGCGCCTGGTAGCCGGGGCCATGCGGGCAAGCGTACGTAAGGTGGGCGGCAGACGGCACGCCACGGCGCGCCGACCGGCGCCTGCGCGGCCCCGCACGCACCAGGAGAGGACGCACGCGATGACCAACGCCCCGATGCCCGAGAGCGACGAGCCCGCGCACGACCCGGAGGTCCTCGAACTCGCCCAGAAGATCTTCGACCTGGCCCGGCACGGGGACACCGGCACCGTCAGCGCCTACGTGGGCATGGGCGTCCCGCCGAACCTCACCAACGACAAGGGCGACTCGCTCGTCATGCTCGCCGCCTACCACGGGCACGCCGCGACCGTCCGGGCCCTGCTGGAGCGCGGCGCGGACCCCGACCGGGTCAACGACAAGGGCCAGACGCCGCTCGCCGGCGCGGTCTTCAAAGGCGAGGACGAGGTGGTCGAGGCCCTGCTCGACGGCGGCGCCGACCCGCACGCGGGGACACCGTCGGCCGTGGAGACGGCCCGCATGTTCGAGAAGGACGAACTGCTGAAGCGCTTCGGCGCCTGAGCCGGGCGGGCCCGTCCGCGCCGGCCCCCGCGGGCCTCACCCCCGGCCGGTCGCCGTGGCGAGGCGGGCGGTGGCGAGGTGGGCCGTGGCGAGGTGAACGTCGAACGCGCAGGGCACCGGCCCGCCGCCCGGGGGTGCCAGAGCCGCCGCCTCCGCGAGGAAGGCGGCGCGCAGCCCGGCGCGCGCGCCCCCGTCCAGCGTCCGCACGTCGTAGATGCCCGACACCGACCGCCACACCTCTTCCGGCGAGCCACCGAGGTCGATGCGCAGCGTCTCCCACTCCACCGGGCCGAACCCGGCCGGGCCGAGCACCGCGTCCAGACCGTCGCGGCTGCGGACCCGCCGGTCGCCCAGCGGCGGCATGCGCCGCTCCTCGGGTACGGCGGCCAGCAGCGGACGCAGCAGCCGGAGGAACGCCTCGTACGCCTCCCCGCCCGCGGCGCCGCCGCCCAGTACGCAGGCGAACAGCCCGCCCGGTGCGAGCACCCTGGCCGCTTCCGCGGCCACCCGCTCGACGTCGTCCATCAGCATCAGCGCCATGTGGGACACGCACGCGTCGAACGCCCCTGCCGCGAAAGGGAGTTGCTGTGCACGGCTCTCCCCCAGCACGGCCCGTGCCAGCTCCGGCCGCCGCCGGGCCAGCGCCAGGGCCTCCGGCGACAGGTCCACGCCCGCGACGGTCTCCGCACGCCGGCCGTCGCCGCCGGCGGCCAGGAGACGCAGCAGCACCCCGTCACCGCAGCCGAGGTCCAGCACCCGGCGGCAGCCCGCGACCCGGTCGCGCAGCGCCTCGTAGCCGGTCCGCCCGTCGGCCGCCCGTCCGTGCCCGAACGCCTCACCCGTCACCGCCGGCCGCTCCGCGTGGAAGCCGCGCAGGAACACCTCACCCGCCGTCGTCACCATGCCGCCAACCTACGGCGCGTTCCCGTCCGTCGCGCGCTGCTCGCCGTGGTTCCTCGGCAGGCCGAAGCCGCTCATCTGCTTCTCGGCGAGGCTCAGGAAGCCCATGCTGCGGTAGAACGCGTGGTTCCGCGCGCCCTCGGACGTCGACGGATGGTCGGTCGAGAGGAGGAAGAAGCGGCAGTGCGCGTAGCGCTCCCGCAGCCGGTCGAGCAACGCCCGGCCGACGCCCCGCCGTTGCGCCTGCGGCCGCACCAGCACGTCCTGCACGTGGACGACGTGCTCGTCGTCGGACACCGTCCGCGCCGGCCCCAGCAGGACGCCCGCCTCGTCCCGGGCGGTGAGCACGAGGTGGGAGTTGTGCAGCCCGCGGCACAGCTTCCCGGCGTCCGCCGTGTACCCCTCCCAGCCGACGGAGTCGTACAGCGCGTACATCTCCTCCGCGTCGAACTCCCGCTCCTCCGCGATGACCACCCGTGCCCTCCCACCGTCGCCGGACCGAAACCCGGGCGACTCTACGCGGGCCGGCGGCTAGGTTCACCGGATGAGCGCGCCCTCCGCACCACCGCATCCCCTGCTCGGGTACCTCCTCGACGCGTACGCGGGACGTTTCCCGGCGGCCGACGGGCGGGTGACGGTGCTGCCGCCGCTGCCCGGTGGGCTGGAGGCGTCCGTGGCGTTCACCGGCCACGCCGTCGTCGCGACGTCGCTCCCTGCCGCGGACGTGCACACCCGCGAGCCGGACGGCTTCGGCGCGGCGCTGGCGCCCGACTTCCTGCGGCACCTCGCCGGCCCGAAGGGCTGGATCGACGCCGTCGACGTCACCCTCGCCGCTCCCGGCGCCGGCGGACCGCCGCGCCTGGACCGGCTCCCGGAGGACACCGCGCACCCGCGCGTCGAACACGCCCGCCGCGTCCGGCGGAACGTGCGCGTGTACGGCGACGCACACGGCCTCGTCACCCTCTCCGTCGGCCTCGCCGGGCGGCGGGAACTCAGCATCGGCCTCTGGAACCCCGAGGACCGGACGACCCGGCTCCGCGGCCGGTCACTGCTCGCCGACGCGCTGACCCTGGTGCCGGCCGGGGAGCCGGTGTTCGCCGCCGTGGCGCCCGGCAACGCCCGTTCCCTGCGGGCGTTCCTGGCCTCGGGCTTCCGGCCGCTCGGCTCGGAAGTCCTCCTACGACCGGAACGACCGTAAGAAGTTCGGAACAACGGTTACGGCGGTTACGGCGGTTACGGCGGGAACATCCGGACCGATGACGAACTGATCACGTTCCACCAACTGCTGGGCAACGGAGTCAACCGTTCCGTCCCGGGCGCCCGTACGCTCTCCTCGCTCCCAACAGCGCTTTTCGGCCACCCGGTTGGTTCGTTCGGCGCTGTCGGGCCGGTCGCGCATGCCCGCAGATCGAGCCACGTCCACCGCTCCGGTGGCGCCTCCGTGCGGCATCCACGGCCACGGCTTTCATCCTTCTGCGCCCTGTCCGAAACGGAACGGGCCCGTCACGCTCCCTGGGGGGACGACATGCACTGGTACCTCGACGTGCTGAAGAACTACGCCACGTTCAGCGGCCGCGCGCGCCGCAAGGAGTACTGGATGTTCACGCTGTTCAACGTGATCGTCCTGGTCGCTCTGCTGGCGATCGGCTTCGCCGCCCTCGGCGAGAACGGCGTGTACCTCTACCTGGTCTACGTCGTGGCCGTGCTGGTCCCCACCCTCGCGGTGACGGTGCGCCGCCTGCACGACACCGGCCGCACCGGCTGGTGGTACTTCATCAGCTTCGTCCCGCTGGTCGGCCCGATCGTCCTGCTGGTCTTCCTCTGCACCGCCGGCAACCCGGCGCCGAACCAGTACGGCGCCGACCCCAAGCTGGTCGCCGCCGCCTGACCCGGTGCCGGGCTGCGGCCCACCCCTCCACCGCCCGGCACCTTCCCGCGACCGCCCGCCGACGCTCTCCGCCGGCGGGCGGTCGCGCGCGTTCGCCGCGTCAGCCGGCGCTCTCCCGCACGTCCGCGAGGACGCAGCTCACGTTGTCGGGGGCGCCGTGCCTGCGGGCCAGCCCGACCAACTCCGCCACCACCGACTCCGGTTCTCCCTCGGCGGTGACCGCCCGGCGCAGCTCGTCCTCCGGCACCACCGCGGAGAGTCCGTCCGAGCAGAGCAGGTAGCGGTCCCCGGCACGGGCGTCCCGCAGCCGCATCTCGGCCTCCCCGCGCGAGCCCCCGGCCCCTCCCAACGCCCGTACGAGAAGCGCGCGCTGCGGGTGCGAGGCGGCCTCCTCCGGGGTGAGCCGGCCCTCGTCCACCATCGTCTGCACCCGCGTGTGGTCGTGCGTGATCCGGCTCAGGACGCCGTCGCGCAGCAGGTACGCCCGCGAGTCGCCGATGTGCACCAGGGCCAGCTGCGCACCGTTCCACAGCATCGCCGTGAGCGTCGTACCGGAATGCTCCGGCGACGGTTCCACCGCGGTGACGCCGTGCACGGCCAGGCCGGCCCGTTCGACGGCGTCCTCCAGCACGTTCAGCAGGGCGCCCGCCGGGGCGGGCTCCGCCTCCAGCGTCCTGAAGACCTCCACCGCGGCGGCGCCGGCCTCGGCGCCCACCCCGCCGAACCCGTCGGCGACGGCCAGCACCCGCGGGCCGGCGTAGGCGACGTCCTGATTGCTCTCCCGTACGAGTCCCCGGTCCGACAGCGCGGCGCAGCGGATCTCCAGCGGGGGTGCGGTACGTGTGCTCATGGCAGCGTCCTTCCGGCTCAGATGGTCGACGAGGAAGGTCGCGAGCTCCCGGCGGGCGGCGGTGTCGGCCTCGACCTGCGCCCAGTACGCCCGCACGGCGTGCACCGCCGGGTGGTCGCCGCCCGCCGCCTGAGCCGTGCCCGGGCCGTCGGCCGCGTCCAGTCCCCCGGTCGGCTCCGCGAGGTCGCAGACCTCGCGAATCCGTGCCAGCGGCATCCCCAGTCGCCGCAGCCAGGCCACCAGCCGGGCGCGCTCCAGCTGCTCCGGCACGTAGTACCGGTAGCCGGAGTCCGGGTCGACGCGCGCCGGTGCCAGCAGGCCCAGCTCGTCGTACAGGCGGAGCGCCTTCGGCGACAGCCGTGACGCCTTCGCGAACGCCCCGATGGTCAGCAGCCCCATGCCCGTCGCCTCCCGCGCCTCCTCGTCGTGCCGGGCGCCTCGCCCGACAAGGACGACGCTGCGGCCTGCCCCAAGGGCAAGGTCAACCCGCCCGGCCGCCGATCCGGTGGTCCTCCGGCACACCGGTCCACCGCAGCTCGTCCGGGAGGTGCGCCATGTCGTTGTGCACCACCACGTACGGCGGACGCCCCGGCACGTACCGGATGACGGTCAGCGCGCAGTTGCAGCCGTTGACGGCGAGCCACCGCCACGGCGGGGCGTACATCGCGGCGGACACCAGCCGCCCGAGGAGGAAGTTGTGCGTCACCAGCAGCTCGTGCCGCGGCTCCCCACCCTCGACCGGGCCGGTGAACCGCGCCTCCGCCTCCGCGGCGAGCGCCGGCCCGCGACGCCGTTCCTCCGCGGGGAAGCGGTGCACGAAGTCCAGCAGGAAGTCCGCCGCCTCGGGGGGCAGTTCCTCCCGCTCCGGGGTGTGCGGCACGTAGTCCCCGGCCGCCTCCGCGACGTGCACCGGTACGCCGTCCAGCCGCTCGGCCACCAGCCGCGCCGTCTCGGCGGCGCGCGGGAGCGGGCCGTGGTGGACGGCGGCCAGGCGCACCCCGCGCAGCCGCTCCCCCAGGGCCCGCGCCTGCCGCCGCCCCCGCTCCGTCAGCCCGCCCTCGGCGTCCGCCTCCCCGTGCCGCACCACGTACAGCCACCGCTCCGCCGCGCCCACCACGTTCCCGCCTCCTGCCGTGACCGGATGTGCTCACCCCCGCCCCTGCACCGACGCCCACCCGCCAGGGAGAGTTCCGCGCGGCCCCACGCGGGCGACCGTCGCTCAGTGGACGTTCAGCCCCTCTTCGAGCCGTGCGGCGAAGCGCAGCACCCCCGCCTTGGCGAAGCGCTCCCCCAGTTCGGTCGCGGTCGTCGGCGGGCGTCGCTTCTCGGCCGCCAGGCGCCTCACCGTAGCCACGACCTCTGCGGGCACCATGGCGACAGCCCGCAGAGGGTAGGTGTCGGGGTCGACTACTCGGACCCTCCGGCCGATCCACGGCTGGGACGGAAAGTCCTGCTCCGGCTCCTCCGGTGGGGTCAGAGCTTCTCGTAGACGGAGACGTGGCGGCGGCTGGCGGCCGTGAAGGGGGTGCGGTCCCAGTCGGTCCAGCGCTCGCGCAGACGCATGCCGGCGAGCTGCGCCATCAGGTCCAGCTCGCTCGGCCAGCAGTAGCGCAGGCGCAGCGGCCGCAGCGTGGTGCCCTGGGCGTCGAAGGTCACGCGCTGGAAGGTGACGGCCTGCTCGACGGGGTCGTGGAGCAGGAACTCCATCTTCACCGCGTCCTCGGAGAGCGCCCGGGTGGCGACCCGCTGATGGCGGTCGAACTCGGTCAGGTCCTGGATGAAGCACTCGACGACGAAGAGTCCGCCCGGCGCGAGGACGTCGGCGACGTTGCGGAAGCAGTCGACCTGCCGGGCCTGGCTGGGCAGGTTGAACAGGGTGTTGAAGACCAGGTAGGAGAGCTGGAAGGGGCCGGTCGCCGCCACGTCCGCCATGTCGCCGATGGTCACGGGGATGTCCGCGCCGCCGGGCTTCGCGCGCATCTGCTCGACCATGCCGGTCGAGCCGTCGATGCCTTCGACGGAGATTCCGCGTGCGGCCAGCGGGACGGCGACCCGGCCGGTGCCGATCGCCAGCTCGAGGACACGCCCGCCCTCGGGGACCAGCTCTGCCAGGAAGTCGACGGTCGGCGTCGGCTCGTAGGCGTCGGCCACGTCGTACTCGTGGGCGTAGCGGTCGAAGAACGCAGGGTCGTTGAGTCCGGTCATGGCGGAGGAGTCAACCACCCTCCGCCGCGGCCGCGCCATCGGTTATCCGCCGGTGGCGACACACCTGCAAGCGGCTTGCTTGCAAAAGTTAGCAAGGCGGTGCACGCTGGGGTCATGGCTTCCCTGCATGTCGGCAATCTCGGTGAGTTCCTGCGGGAGCAGCGCCGCAGCGCGCAGCTCTCGCTGCGGCAGCTCGCCGAGGCCGCGGGGGTGTCGAACCCGTACCTGAGCCAGATCGAGCGCGGCCTGCGCAAGCCCAGCGCGGAGATCCTCCAGCAGATCGCCAAGGCGCTCCGCATCTCCGCCGAGACGCTGTACGTGCAGGCCGGGATTCTCGAGGAACGCGACGTGGACGAGGCCCGTGACGAGGTCTCGGTCGGCGCCGCGATACTCGCGGACCCGTCGATCAACGAGCAGCAGAAGCAGGCGCTGCTCCAGATCTACGCCTCGTTCCGCAAGGAGAACGGGCACCTCGACGACCCCGGGCAGGCGTCTTCGAGCCGGCCGGCGCAGCCGCCGCGGAAGACGGAAGCCTGACGGAAACCCGAGCCATGACCGCCGATACGTCCCGGAAGGGATTCCTCATGCCGTTGAACGACGACATCCGCAAGACGCTCACCGACCCGACCCCGCTGTACTTCGCGGCGGGCGTCCTCGACAAGATCCGCGAGGAGGCGCCGGGGGCGATCGCCGCCGTACGGGCGACGGACCCGAAGGAGGTCCAGACCAAGGTCACCGACCGCGCGAAGGAGACGCAGGTCCGGATGAACGAGGCGCTGGGCAGCATCGACACCGACATCAAGAAGCTGCGCGAGCAGGCGCAGTCGCTGGCGATGCAGGGCCTGGGGTACGCCGCCGAGTACGCGGTGAAGGCGCGCGAGACCTACGGCGACCTGGCCGAGCGGGGCCGCGGCGCCGTGCAGACCTGGCGCGGCGAGGGCGACAGGCCCGAGATCACCGTGGAACGGGAGTCGGTCCGCGTGGCGCAGCCGCCGAAGCAGCCGCGCAACGGTTCCTCCTCCGCCCGGACGGGCACCAGGACCGGCACCGGCACCGGGACCGCCACCAGGACCGGCACCGGAAGCAGCAACGGCGCGAAGAGCGCCAACGGCTCCGGCGCCGCCAAGAGCGCGAACGGCTCCGGCAACCAGGGCGCGGCCGCCGGCACCACGGCCCGCTCCACCAGCGCCAAGGCGGCGGCCCCGAAGAGCACCACCGCGAAGAGCACCGCCGCGAAGAGCGCGAACGGCAACGCCAAGGCCGGCGGCAAGGGCTCGACCGGCGGGTCCACGCCGAAGTCGGGCTCCTGACCCCCGGCCGCGGGCCGGGCACAGAACGCGTGCCCGGCCCGTTGTACGGGTAGCGTGACCAGTCGGGGGCCGATCCACGGCTCCCGGGCGGTGACGGCACCCGCCGCGGCCGCCGCGGCGGCCGCAGAACGAACAGGACGTGACACAGATGCTGATCGAGGGCTTCAACACCGTGATGCTGGTGATCATGCTGGCGTTGCTCTGCTTCGCCGTGTTCGCGTTCATCGACGCCGTGCTGCGCCGCGAGGACGCCTACCGGGCGACGGACAAGAAGACCAAGGGCTTCTGGCTGATCATCCTGGGACTGGCGGTCGTGGTGAACCTGCCGTTCCTCGGCGTGGGCCTCTGGATTCTGAAGATCATCGGTCTGATCGCGAGCATCGTGTACCTCGTCGACGTCCGCCCGGCGCTCAAGCAGGTCATGGGCGGTGGCGGCGGCCCGAAGCGCCGCGGCGGCAGCAGCAGCGACGGGCCGTACGGGCCGTTCAACGGCGGACGCTGAGACCGCCGGACGCCCGGAGCCTCGTGCTCCGGGACGGACTCCGCCGCAGGCGTCAGCCCCGGTCCAGCAGCAGGACCGCCACGTCGTCGGTCAGCTCCCCGCCGTTGAGGTCGTGGACCTCACCCAGCGTGCCGTCCAGGAGCGCCTCTCCACGCTCACCCGTCGCGAGCCGCCGTGCCACGATGTCGATCATGCCCTCCTGGCCCAGCCGGGGGCGCCCCGGGCCGACGTGGCCCTCGATGAGCCCGTCGGTGTACATCATCAGCGACCACCGGCCGCCCAGCTCCACCTGCCGGCGCGGCCAGCGCGCCTGCGGCAGCAGGCCCAGCGCGGGGCCGCTCTCGTCGTACGGCAGCAGCCGCGGCGCCGAACCGCCGCCCGCGATGATCAGCGGCGACGGGTGCCCGGCCAGGCACACCCCGGCCCGCCGCCCGTCCGGCGCGATGTCGACGGTGCACAGCGTGGCGAAGACCTCGTCGCTGGCGCGCTCGTGCTCCAGCACCTTCTGGAGCGTGCCGAGGAGCTGGTCGCCGCAGAGCCCGGCGAAGGTCAGCGCACGCCAGGCGATGCGCAGTTCGACGCCGAGCGCGGCCTCGTCGGGGCCGTGGCCGCACACGTCACCGATCATCGCGTGCACGGTGCCGTCGGCGGTGCGGACGGTGTCGTAGAAGTCGCCGCCGAGCAGGGCGCGGGAGCGGCCGGGCCGGTAGCGGGCGGCGAACCGCAGGTCGCTGCCGTCGAGCAGCGGCGTCGGCAGCAGGCCGCGTTCGAGCCGGGCGTTCTCCTCCGCCCGGATCCGGGACTCGGTGAGCTGCCGCTGTGCCAGGTCGGCGCGCTTGCGCTCCACGGCGTAGCGCACGGCGCGGCCGAGCAGCCTTCCGTCCAGCTCGTCGCGGAAGAGGTAGTCCTGCGCCCCGACGCGCACGGCGGCCGCCGCCCGTTCGGCGTCGGCGCCGTCGGTGAGGGCGACCACCGCGTGCCGCGGTGCGAGCCGCAGCACCCGCCGCAGGGTGTCCAGTTCGTCGCCGCCTGCGCCGCCGACCTCCTCGTCGCCGTCACCCGTGGCGTCGGGAGCGACGAGGGGCAGCTCCAGGTCGAGCAGGATGCACTGGACGTCGTCGGTGAGGAGGCGTTCGGCCTCGGTGAGGTTGCGGGCGGTGCGGGTGCGGATGGGGCGCCCGTCCAGCAGCGCGGGCACGCTGAGGGCGCTCGCCGGGTCGTCCTCGATGACGAGGAGCATCAGCGCGCTGTCGGACCCTCCCCCGGGGCCCTCCGGACCGCGACGGCCCTCGGGCCCTTCTCGGTCCGTAGGACCGGGAGCGGGCCCGCCCTGTGACGGAATGGCCGCGATGGGCCCTGCCGTCGTGTCGTCCCGCTGCACGGGTGCCGGCATGTTCGAAGCTTCCCTTCCCTCCCCCCGAGGGCGCGGCGCCCGTGGTCGCGGACGCCGTGGCGACCTTAGCGCCCCCGGACGCCGGTACGGAATGCCTGATCGTCAACATGCCAATGCCATATGCCACATGTCACGGCGGAGGCGTACGGCACTGGCCGGACGTATCGGCGCACCGCGTCACTTGTCGGGACGTACCACGCCCAGGATCGGGTACGAGCCCGCACCCTCGACGGTGATCTGCCGCCCGGTGCGCGGCGCGTGCACCATCACGCCGTCGCCGAGGTACATGCCGACGTGGCTGGCGTCGGACTTGTAGACGATCAGGTCGCCGGGGCGCATGTCCTTCACGTCCACGCGCGGCAGCCGCCGCCACTGCTCCTGCGAGGTGCGGGGGATGGTCACGCCCGCCGCCTCCCAGGCGCGCATGGTGAGACCGGAGCAGTCGTACGTCGTCGGCCCCTCGGCGCCCCACTCGTAGTCCTTGCCCGTCTGGGCGGTGGCGTAGGCGAGGGCCTTCCTCCCCTGGGCGGAGGCCTTGCCGTCGATCTCCTCCAGCACGCCGGTGCGCAGCCACCGCAACTGGCGCGCGTACGCGGCCTGGCGTTCGAGCTCACGCAGCTGCTCGCGCTGGTCGGCGGCGAGCCGGGACTCCAGACGTTCGGCCTTCTTCAACTGCTTCTCGACGCGCTTCTTCGCAGCGGCCTTCCGTTCGCGGTTGCGTTCGAGGTCCCGGTAGCGCTCCTTGGCGTCGCGGGTGTAGCCCTCGAGGCGGTCCTCGGTGTCGGTGAGCGAGGTGACCAGGGACGTGGCCGCATGGTGGCCCTGGCGGGCGAGCCCGGCGTCGCGGAGGAAGGACTCCGGGTCCTCGGAGAGCACGAGCCGGGCGGTGGCGGGCAGTCCGCCACCGCGGTACTGGGCGCGGGCGAGGGCGCCGGCCTGCTTCGTCAGCTTCGCCAGCTGCCGCTTCGTCGAGGCGACGCGGCGTTCGAGGTCGTCGATCTTCTCGCGCTGCTTCTCGGCCTTCGTCTCTGCGGCGTTGAACGCGTCGGTGGCCGAGCCGGCTCGGTCGTGCAGGCGCTGGATGCGCTTGCGCAGGTCCGCCAGCGACTCCTCGTCGCCGTCGCCCGCGCCGTTCCCGTCGGCACCGGAGCCGCCGCCGGGTGCGTCGTCGGCCGTGCCGCCGCCGCCCGGTCCGCCGGGGTCGCTGCCGCCCGTCTCGGGGGTGGGCGTCGCGGGGGACCAGTGGTCGTCGCCGGCGCTCGTCCCGCCGTCCGGTCCGCCGGGGGCGTCGGCCGAGTCGCCGCTCCCGCCGCCGGGTTGACGCGGGGTGGGAGGAACTCCCGGCGAGGGCTGGGGAGTCGGCGCGTCCGCAGCGGCCGCCGTCTGATGCGCCGCCACCGGGCCGGCCGGTGCCGCGTAGGCGCCGCCCACGGTGGCCGGCCCGCCGAGCACCACCAGCACGCACGCCACCGCCAGCGTCGTACGCCGCCCCAGCCCGCCACCCGTCCCGCGTCCGCCGTCCGACGCGCGCCCGCGCGCGTCGGGATGCCGTTCCGGTCTCCGCTCCGGCACGGTCCCCCCTCGCCTCAAGATTCGCCTGCCGCACGGTACGACGCCCGGAGGGGCCGTACGGATGTACGGGTGTGCGGATCGTCCCACGCGGAGCCCCGGACCGACAGACCGCGGCGACGGACCGGCGGCGACGCAGAGGCGCGCGCCGGACACCCTCCGTCGCCGGAACCCGGCCGTACGGAGGCCAGGTCTCGGCGGGGTCACGAGGGCCACCACGCCGACGGTCGAGGTTCACCTGTCGTTCACTCTCGCCCGTCGGCGGCTTCACCTGCTCTGCCTAACTTCGGCATCGAAGCCGGCGCAACGCCGTGCCGCACCACGCGGTCCGCCCGCACCGGCTGAACAGTCGGCTGAACAGCCAGACGCACACAGAAACCACTCCGCTTGCCCGACCCCACCGGCGAGCACCTGGGAAGGAAGATCCGACAGTGAAGCTTCAGCGCACCAACCGGCTCCGGTCCCTCGCCGCCGGCGCGGTCGCCGTCTCCGGTGCCCTGGTCCTGACGGCCTGCGGCACGGACAACCAGTCCGGTCAGCAGGGGCAGAACGCCCAGCCCGTCGGCGACATCGCGTGCGAGGGCAAGGGCAACCTGCTGGCCTCGGGTTCCAGCGCGCAGGCCAACGCGATGGACGTCTGGATCAAGAACTACCAGTCCGCCTGCGCCGAGACGAAGGTCAACTACAAGCCGACCGGCTCCGGCGCGGGCATCCAGGAGTTCCTCCAGGGCACCACCGCCTTCGCCGGCTCCGACTCCGCCCTGGAGCCGGAGGAGATCGAGCAGTCGCAGAAGATCTGCAAGGGCGGCCAGGCGATCGACCTGCCGATGGTCGGTGGCCCGATCGCGGTCGGCTACAACCTGCCGGGCGTCGAGAACCTGGTCCTGGACGCCGAGACCATCGCCAAGATCTTCGACTCGAAGATCAGCCAGTGGGACGACCCGGCGATCAAGAAGCTGAACCCGGACGCCGACCTGCCGTCCACCAAGATCCAGGCGTTCCACCGCTCGGACGACTCCGGCACCACCGACAACTTCACCAAGTACCTCAACACCGCCGCGCCCGACGCCTGGACGTACGAGCCGGCCAAGCAGTGGGCCGCCAAGGGCGGCCAGTCCGCGGACGGTTCGTCCGGCATCGCGACCAACGTGAAGCAGAACGAGGGCGCCATCGGCTACTTCGAACTGTCGTACGCCACCGGCAACGAGATCCCGGCCGTGGCCCTCGACACCGGCGCCGGAGAGCCCGTCCAGGCCACCACGGCGAACGCCTCGAAGGCCATCGCCGAGGCCGAGATCGTGGGCCAGGGCAAGGACCTCGCCCTGGAGCTCGACTACACCACCAAGGCCGAGGGCGCGTACCCGATGGTGCTGGTGACCTACGAGATCGCCTGCGACAAGGGCAGCGACAAGGCCACCCTCGCCGCCACCAAGTCCTTCCTGAACTACATGGCGAGCGAGGACGGCCAGAAGGCCATCACCGACATCGACTACGCGCCGATGCCCGAGGAGATCATCACCAAGGTCCGGGAGACCGTCGACGGCCTCTCCTGACGCGTCCGGCCCGCGAGCCGGCCGACCGACCGCAACCGAAGCACGCGCGCCGGTCCGGAGTGAGTGGAGTGACAACGGGGGGAGCGGCCGTCGCGCCGCTCCCCCGCACCCGCTCCGGCCGCGCCCCATCCGGTGCACCGCCGCCCGGGAGATCCCCCGCCACGCGCGGGGACTCCCCACCAGACCGGAGACGAACCCATGAAACTCGACTCACCGTCCACCACGTCCCCACCCCCGCCGGACACCGCGGGCACCCCCGACGCGGACGCCGGCCTGCGCAAGGGCCGCCCCCGTCCGGGTGACCGCATATTCAGCGGCCTCGCCCGGGGCTCCGGCGTCACGCTGCTGCTCATCATGGCCTCGATCGCCGTGTTCCTCAGCGTGCAGGCCGTCGTCGCACTCGAGGCCAACGCGGGGAACTTCCTCACCACCTTCGAGTGGAACGTCAACGCGAAGCCGCCGGTCTTCGGCATCGCGGTCCTCGCGTACGGCACGATCGTCACGTCCCTCATCGCGCTGGTCCTCGCGGTGCCGGTCTCCGTCGGCATCGCGCTCTTCATCTCGCACTACGCGCCGCGCCGGCTCGCCGCCCCCGTCGCGTACGTCGTCGACCTGCTCGCCGCCGTCCCCTCCGTGGTGTACGGCCTGTGGGGCTTCCTCTTCCTGGTGCCGCACTTGGAGGGCCTCTACCTCTGGCTCGACGACTACTTCGGCTGGACGGGGATCTTCCAGTACTCCGGCGGCGCCCCCCGCACGCTCTTCGCCGCGGGCATCCTGCTGGCGATCATGATCATCCCGATCGTCACCAACGTCTCCCGCGAGGTCTTCCGGCAGTCGCCGAAGATGCACGAGGAGGCGGCGCTGGCGCTGGGCGCCACCCGCTGGGAGGTCGTCCGCACCGCCGTCCTGCCGTTCGGCCGCTCCGGTGTGATCAGCGCCTCCATGCTCGGCCTCGGCCGCGCGCTGGGCGAGACGATGGCCGTCGCGCTGATCCTCTCCCCGAGCTTCGACATCCGGGCGAGCCTGCTCAACCCCGGCGGGGGCACGTTCGCGCAGAACATCGCCGCCTCCTTCGAGGAGGCCTCGCCCACGGGCGTCGGCCGCGAGGCGCTCATCGCCTCCGGGCTGGTGCTGTTCGTCATCACCCTGCTGGTGAACGGCCTGGCCCGTCTGATCATCGCCCGCCGCAAGGAGTACTCGGGGGCCAACGCATGAGCAACGCCACCACCACGAACGTCCCGCCGCCCGCCGAGCCGTCGGTGCAGCCCACGACGCTGCGCCGCCCGCGGCTGCCCCGCTGGGCGCCCGCCGCCCTCGCCGCCGGCTCCGCCGCGGCCGGAGCCGGAGCGGGCCTGGCCCTCGGCCTCCAGAGCCGCATCCAGTGGGGCCTGATCGCCGCGGTCGTCTTCATCGTCGCCACGTACGCGCTGACCTCCAAGGTGGAGGGCGCCCGGCAGGCCCGCGACCGGCTGGCGACCAGCCTGGTCTGGGTCTGCTTCCTCATCGCCCTGCTGCCGCTGGTGTCCCTGCTGTGGGAGACGGTCTTCCGCGGCTCCAAGGTTCTGGACGGCTACTTCCTCACCCACTCCATGCAGGGCATCATCACCCTCGAGCCGGGCGGCGGCGCCTACCACGCGCTGCTCGGCACGCTGGAGCAGATCGGCCTGACCGTGCTCATGGCCACGCCGATCGGCATGCTCACCGCGATCTACCTCGTCGAGTACGGCAAGGGACGGCTGGCCAAGGCCGTCACCTTCTTCGTCGATGTCATGACCGGCATCCCGTCGATCGTCGCGGGCCTGTTCATCCTGTCGTTCTGGATCCTGATCCTGGGCTTCGGCTACTCGGGCTTCGCCGGCGCGCTCGCCCTGACGATCCTGATGCTGCCGATCGTCGTCCGCTCCACCGAGGAGATGCTCAAACTCGTCCCGAACGAGCTGCGCGAGGCGTCGCTGGCACTCGGCGTCCCCAAATGGCTGACGATCGTCAAGGTGGTCATCCCGACCGCCATCGGCGGCATCACCACGGGCGTCATGCTCGCCGTCGCCCGTGTCGCGGGCGAGACCGCGCCGATCCTGCTGCTCGTCTTCGGCGCCAACTCCATCAACGGCAACCCGTTCGAGGGCCCGCAGTCGTCCCTGCCCTACTACGTCTACCGGCAGTGGTCGCTCGGCAACGAGGCCTCCTACGACCGTGCCTGGGCGGCGGCCCTGCTGCTGATCGCCTTCGTCATGGCGCTCAACCTCGTGGCCCGCGCCATCGCGCGCTGGAAGGCGCCCAAGGCCGGCCACTGACGCCGGCCCCTCCCCCACCACCTGGACCTCCCCGGGGCTCCACCCCCGGCGACCCGAGAAAGAGACCCCTCATGGCCAAGCGCATCGACGTCAGCGGCCTCTCCGCCTTCTACGGCTCGCACCGTGCCATCGACGACATCTCCCTGAGCGTCGAACCCCGCGCTGTGACCGCCTTCATCGGCCCTTCCGGCTGCGGCAAGTCCACCTTCCTGCGCACCCTCAACCGCATGCACGAGGTCACCCCCGGCGGACGCGTGGAGGGCAAGGTCACCCTCGACGGCGAGGACCTCTACGGCTCCGGCGTCGACCCGGTGTCGGTCCGCCGCACCATCGGGATGGTCTTCCAGCGGCCCAACCCGTTCCCGACCATGTCCATCTACGACAACGTCGCCGCCGGCCTTCGGCTGAACGGCAGGTTCAAGAAGTCCGAACTGGACGGCGTCGTGGAGAAGTCGCTCAAGGGCGCCAACCTCTGGAACGAGGTCAAGGACCGGCTGAACAAGCCCGGTTCCGGGCTGTCCGGCGGCCAGCAGCAGCGCCTGTGCATCGCCCGCGCCATCGCCGTCGAGCCGCAGGTGCTGCTGATGGACGAGCCCTGCTCGGCGCTCGACCCGATCTCCACGCTCGCCATCGAGGACCTGGTCGGCGAACTGAAGTCGCAGTACACGATCGTCATCGTCACCCACAACATGCAGCAGGCCGCACGCGTCTCCGACCGCACCGCGTTCTTCAACCTCGCGGCGGTCGGCCAGCCGGGCAAGCTCGTGGAGGTCGACGACACGGAGCGCATCTTCTCCAACCCGACGGTCCAGGCGACCGAGGACTACATCTCGGGCCGCTTCGGCTGACGGTGCCCGGCCACGGGCCGGAAAGCCTCCCGGCGGCGGCATCACCCCGAGCAGGTGCCGCCGTGGAGGGTGGTCGCGCGGTGCTGCATGGCGGTGCCACCGCTCGCCACGCACGGGCGGGGCCGGGGAGATCTCCCCGGCCCCGCCCTCTCGTCGTGTCCCCGTGCGCCCTTCACGCCCGTCCCGCACGTCCGCGGGGGCTCCGCCCGGGACGGCGTCAGCCGGTGACCAGCACGAGGGCGCCGTAGCAGAGCGCGGCGACCCCCGCCGCGGCCGGCATGGTGACGAACCAGCCCATCACGATGTTCTTCGCCACCCCCCACCGCACCGCGGAGAACCGCTTCGTCGCGCCCACGCCCATGATCGCCGACGTGGTCACGTGCGTCGTCGAGATCGGCGCGTGGAAGAGGTAGGACGCGGTGTACATCACCGAGGACGCCGTCGTCTCGGCCGCGAAGCCCTGCGGCGGGTCCAGCTCTATGATCCGGCGTCCCAGCGTCCGCATGATGCGCCAGCCGCCCGCGTACGTGCCCAGCGACAGCATGCCCGCGCTGGCGATCTTGACCCAGAGCGGAATGCCGTTGTGGTCCTGGACGTCGGCGATGGTGAGCGCCATCACCACGACACCCATGGTCTTCTGCGCGTCCTGGATGCCGTGGCCCAGCGCCATGGCCGCCGCCGAGACGGTCTGCGCGATACGGAAGCCGCGCTTCGCCCTGCTCGGATTGGCCCGGCGGAACGCCCACATCAGGCCGAGCATCACCAGGTAGCCCAGCAGCATGCCGACGAGGGGCGAGAGGAACATCGGGATGACGATCTTCTCGACGACCCCGGACCAGTAGACGGCGATGCCGCCGGCCAGGGCCGCGCCGACGAGTCCGCCGAACAGCGCGTGGCTGGAGGACGACGGCAGCCCGAAGTACCAGGTGATCATGTTCCAGGTGATGGCGCCGACCAGCGCGGCGAACAGGATGGCCATCCCGCCGCCGGAGCCGCCGGTGGAGTCGCCGCCGGGCGTCTCGATGACGCCCTCGCTGACCGTCTTGGCGACGCCGCTGCCCATGAACGCGCCGGCGAGGTTCATCACGGCGGCCATCAGCAGGGCCGCCCGGGGGGTGAGGGCTCGTGTCGAGACGGACGTCGCGATCGCGTTCGCCGAGTCGTGGAAGCCGTTGGTGTAGGTGAAGAAGAACGCGACGCCTATGGTCACGACGAGGGCGAACGTGTCCACGGCCGGTCAGGACTCCTTGACCGCGATGGTCTCGACCGTGTTGGCCACGTGCTCGAAGGCGTCCGCGGCCTCCTCCAGCACGTCCACGATCTGCTTGAGCTTCATGACCTCCATGGCGTCGTACTTGCCGTTGAAGAGGTGGGCGAGCAGCTTGCGGTGGATCTGGTCGGCCTGGTTCTCCAGCCGGTTGACCTCGATCCAGTACTCGGTGAGGTGGTCCATGGTCCGCAGGTGCGGCATGGCCTCGGCGGTGAGCTCGGCGGCGCGAGCCAGCACCTCGATCTGCTGCTCGACGCCCTTCGGAAGCTCCTCGATCTGGTAGAGGACCACCAGGTCGACGGCCTCCTCCATGAAGTCCATGATGTCGTCGAGCGACGAGGCCAGCTTGTAGATGTCCTCGCGGTCGAAGGGCGTGATGAAGGAGGAGTTCAGCTGGTGGAAGATCGCGTGCGTCGCGTCGTCCCCGGCGTGCTCCGCGGCCCGCATCCGTTCGGCGATCTCGGAACGTGCGGACGACTCCGCCCCGAGCAGTTCCATCAGGAGCTTCGAGCCGGTCACGATGTTGTCCGCCGACGCGGCGAACATGTCGTAGAAGCTCGTCTCCCTGGGGGTCAGACGAAAGCGCACTGGGTGTCCTCGGTGTGAACGATTACGGACTCGATCGATGCTAGGTGAGCGCGTCCGGAGTTTCGCCCACCCGCCCTGCGTGCGGACGGCGCTCTTCCGGGCCCACTCACCTGGGCGCATCATCCAGCCACGGCGTCGTGGCGTCCACCAGTGTCGCCGATCGGGGGGAGAGCACCGGCAGCGGGATCGGACAATCGGCTACCATATACCCAGAGGGGGTATATGCCCGCACGGGCACCTCTTTCGTCCACCCGGGAGGACCGATGACGACCGCCGACCCCACCGCCGCCGGCGCCGAGGCGCCCGACGCCTGCTCCGCCCACTCCGTCACCGGAGAGCACGGCTACACCAAGGACAAGGACGCCCACCTGCGCCGGCTGCGCCGCATCGAGGGGCAGATCCGCGGCCTCCAGCGGATGGTCGACGAGGACGTGTACTGCATCGACATACTCACCCAGGTCTCCGCATCCACCAAGGCGCTGCAGTCCTTCGCGCTACGACTGCTGGAGGAGCACCTGCGCCACTGCGTGGCGCACGCCGCGCAGGACGGCGGGGCGGAGATGGACGCCAAGGTCGAGGAGGCCACCGCCGCCATCGCCCGCCTGCTGCGCACCTGACGCCCCGCGGGCCCCGGCGTCCGGCACTCCGGCGCGCCCCCGGAGGCGGGTCCCAGCAGCTCGGGACAGGTCCTAGCAGCGTCGGCGCTGGCACGGCACGTGGGCGGCGGGTACGCGGTCGCCGCGCGCGTCGCCCTCCCCCGGCGCCCGGCGCCGCACGCGCAGCACCTCGTCGATCCGCGCGGCGCTCAGCCGCTCCGTCGTCGCCGTGGAGGCCGCGATCATCAACTCGCAGCACAGCTCTATCTCGTCCAGCGCGACGTGGTCGTGGACCGCGGAGCCGCGGTGGCCGCGCGCGCTGCCCGGCAGGTGTCCGGAGACGGACACAGGCACCCACATCACCTCCACACCACGTAGTGGCGGGGCACCCGCGACACCCGCCCGCGCTTCCAGAGTAGGGACGGAGCACCCCGCCGTGCATGGCACTTCCGAACCATTTGGCGAATGCACGGACTAGCCGGTGCGGGCGCCGATGCCGCTGCCGTCGTCGGGGACGGCCTCGATCCGCCCGGTGTAGATGTCGGCCGGGTCCGGCATCCGCACCGTCACCGGGACGCCGAAGTCGAACAGCGTCGTGGTGGACGTCACGGACACGTCCGGGAAACGATGCCGCACCTTCCGCAGGCGGCCCTCCCGGTCGAACCAGGCGTCGAAGGTGAACGCGTCCGTCCCGAACCCCTCGGCCGCCGCGGCCAGCTCCCCGGCCGACCCTCCGCGGGCCCGTGCCGCCGCGCGCGCGGCCGCGTCGAGTGCCGCCGTGCCGCTGTAGTGCCGCACGTCGGTGCCGCCGAACCGCTCCTGGCCCTCGTACGCCACCGCGACGGCGCCTCGGAGCAGTTCCGCGGCGCGCAGCGGATCGGTGGCGCCGTTGGCCAGGAGGTTGCCGTCGGCGAGCCGGGTGGTGTCCACGCGCACCCATGTGCCGTCGGGCACGCCGGCGCCGCGGTTCTTCATGTGCAGGGCGCCGGGGGTGAGGAGTTCGGTGATGGGCTCGCCGCCGGTACCGCCGTGCTCCTCGTCGGGGGGCGTGACGACGAGTGTCCCGCGCCGGTTCGCGTAGTCGAAGCGCCCGTGGCCGGTGATGGTGACGCGGGTGCCTCCGGACGCGGTGTGCAGCGTGGTGCGGGTGCGGGAGGTACCGGCCCGCACCAGCAGATCGGCGGCCTGTCGTACGGTCGCGAGGTGGTCGTCGGCCGGCCTGTCGTCGGCGGCGGCGCCGCGTTCCGCGCACCCGGTGGACGTGACGACGACCACCGCGCCGAGCACGCCTGCCGCGGCACGCACGACCACCGCACGTCTCGGTCCGCGATTCCTCGGTCCGCGCCGCCGCGACACCATCGTGAGCCGACCCCCTTAGGCCGTCCTCTTGGGCTCGTTCCGCTTGCCCAACGAGAAACCCGGGCGGACCGTCACGCCTTCCCCGCGCGGCGGGGAGGCCGGAGGGCTCCGACCGGTACGGTGAGCCGGTGGCCATCGAGGACGCGTCCGGCACCGTGACGGAGGATTCCGGCGGCGCCGCCGGGCACCGCGCGGAGACCGTGGAGCAGGGCTCGTTCGCCCATGCCCGGTGCAGCTGCGGCTGGCGTGGTCCGGCCCGCCGCGCCCGCGAGCGGGCCCGCGCGGACGCCGCCGCGCACCTGCCCGACGCCGGCTGACCCGCGTTCCGGCGCCCGCGCCGACGAGGCGGCCCAGCCCGACGACGAAGCCCGACGAAAGAGCGCCCCGCAGGTCTTCGCCCGCGAGGCGCCCGGAGCACGAGGAGCGGGCCCCTCAGCCGCTGGACGGCTTACGCCGCCAGGTCGCGGTCCCGCCGCGCCCGTCCGGCTCCCGCGCGCCCGCGCGCGCGGCCGGCGCCCGCCTTGGCGCGCCCGCCGGCGTGCGCGTCGTACGCGCCCTCCGGCTGGGGGTCGTCGTCGGTGCCACCCGCCCAGACCAGGAAGCCGGCCCGCGGTGATCCGGCGATGGCCCGCACCAGCGGGGTCAGCAGCCATGTGGCGAGCGGCGCGAGGAGCAGCGCCACGGCGGTGCCGAGGGCGAGGCCGCCGATGACGTCGGTCGGGTAGTGGACGCCCATGTAGACCCGGCTGAAGGCGGCGAACACCGCGACGGCGATGCTGATCAGCCCGTACTTGCGGTGCACCATGAAGATGCCGACGGCGACGGCCATGGTGAGCGTCGCGTGGTCACTGACGAAGGAGTAGTCGGTCTTGCCCTGGACCAGGACCTCCAGGTCCTTGTGGTCGAGGAAGGGTCTGGGTCTTTCCACCAGGTTGCGGATGGGGATGTTGACCAGCAGGGCCACACATGCGGCGAGGGGTGCCCAGATGAGACCGGAGACGGCGCCGACGGCGCTCGCCCGGTCGGCGCTGTTGCCCCGCACCCACCACCACGTCCACAGGCCGAGCAGCATGACGGCGAAGACGGTGCCGTACTCGCCGACGTACTCCATCGTGAGATCGGCCCAGGTCGGCGCACGCTCGGCGAGACCGTTGACGTCGTACAGCAGGTCGACGTCCGGGTTGTCCCATCCAGCCATCGGTACGGCCCTTCATGTGGTCGGTCGGTCGATCCGCAGTTGCTTGCCGCCCCGTGACCCCGTACCCCCGCGGTGGTGCTCGTGATAGCGGAATGCCCATTCCGCAGCAGAGAACGCCCGGACATCCACTCCGCGTTCCGCTCTCCACCGAAAGATCACCTGGACGTTATCGGAGGGTGACCCGGGCGCGCAGCCCGAGGCCTCCGCCTCACGCAGAGTTCACGTCGTCGTGTGGTACGGCTCATCCGTCCGTCGGTCGCGTGGCGCCGAAGTAGTCGGGGGTGTCGACCGGATCGAACCTGATCGTCGCCCCCGTGTAGGGCGCGTCGATCATGTAACCGCCGCCGACGTAGATCCCGACGTGGTGGATGGACCGGGGATCGTTCAGATCGTACGCGAAGAACACGAGGTCTCCGGGCAGCAACTCGTCCCGGGAGGGGTGCGGGCCGGAGTTCCACTGGTCGTTGGCGACCCGCGGCAGCTCGATGCCGACCGACGCGTACGCCGCCTTGGTCAGCCCCGAGCAGTCGAACCGCCCCCGGTCGGCTGCCGTGCCGTCGCCGCCCCACAGGTACGGCGTGCCCAGCTTGTCCTGCGCGAAGTGGATCGCGCCGGCCGCCTGCCGCGACGGGTCGACCCGGTCGTCGGGGGCGGCGAAGCTCTTCTCCAGCTCCTTGATCCGGTCGACGTAGTTCCGCGTCTCCTCGTACGGCGGCACCCCGCCGTACCGGATGACCGCGTACGAACCCGCGTTGTAGGCGGCGAGCATGTTGGCCGTCGGATCGCCGGGCACGTCGTCCACGTAGCCGGCGAGCGTGCAGTCGTACTGGGCGGCGGACGGGATGGCGTCGGCCGGGTCCCACACGTCGCGGTCGCCGTCGCCGTCGCCGTCGATGCCGTGCGTGGCCCACGTGCCGGGGATGAACTGGGCGATGCCCTGCGCCTCGGCGTGGCTCTGCGCGTCCGGCTGCCAGCCGCTCTCCTGGTACAACTGGGCGGCCAGGAGCGCGGGGTTGATGGCGGGACACAGGTTGCCCCACTCCTGCACCAGCTTCTGGTACGCCGCCGGGACCGCTCCCTTGGCCAGCGTCACCGGCCCGCCGCCCAGGCCGCCGCGCAGACCGGCGGCCGCGACGAACGTGCCGATCACGAGTAACGCGACGAAACCGGCCAGCAGACCGGCTCCCGCTCCGAGACCCCACCACGCTTTGCGCACGGGTCAACCATCACCGGTTACCCCGCGATGTCACAAGTCGGCGGTACAGTCGGTGTGAGACGGATCCGTGTCGGATCCAACCTTCCGATCGGGGCGGTGAGTTCCACATGATCCTGGCAGCCGAAAAGGGTGACATCACCACCATCATCGGCGGCATCGCGCCCGACTGGGGGCCGTTCGGTTCCCTCGGTCAGGAGGCGCGCGTGATGATCGAGGTGGTGATGGCCATCGCCATCCTCATCTGCCTCGGCATCGCGATCTGGGGAGCCGCCAAGCAGCGCATCGGCGCGACGGCCCTCCGCGACACCTTCAGCGCGGAGCAGGGCAAGGGCCTGATCGTCGCCGGGCTGACCGGCGTCTTCATCATCGGCTCGCTCGGCACGCTCTTCACCATCGTCTACGGCATGGCGGTCTGACCGCCGGTCAGCAGCGGGTTCCGGCCTCCCCGCAGCCGCGCGCCCCCGGCCGGGACGAGGGCGCGCGGCTGCGGGGCCGTGGTGAATCCGTCCGCCGCGCGGCCGTTCGTCGTACGGTCGGCGCCATGACGCACATCGTGAACCCCGCCCTCGACGACTACCTCCTCTCCCACTGCAGCCCGGCCGAGGACGAAATCCTGCGCGACCTCGCGGCCGAGACCCAGCGCGCCGTCCCCGGCACCACCATGCAGATCTCGCAGGACGAGGGCGTGTTCCTCGCGATGCTGGTCGGCCTCACCCGCGCCCGGCTCGTCGTCGAGGTCGGCACGTTCACCGGCTACTCGGCACTGTGCATGGCCCGCGCGCTGCCCGCCGAGGGGCGCCTGATCGCCTGCGACGTCAGCGAGGAGTGGACGGACATCGCCCGCCGCTACTGGGAGCGCGCCGGCGTCTCCGAGCGGATCGACCTGCGGATCGCGCCCGCCGCCGAGACGCTGCGCACGCTGCCCGCCGAGGAGACCGTGGACTTCGCCTTCATCGACGCCGACAAGTCCGGCTACCCGGTCTACTACGAGGAACTGGTCGCGCGCCTGCGTCCGGGCGGCCTGATCGCGCTGGACAACACCCTCCAGGGCGGCCGTGTCGTCGACCCGGCGGACCACAGCGAGCAGGTGCTCGCCATCCGGGAGGTCAACGACGCCATCACGGCCGACCCGCGCGTCGAGTCCGTCCTGCTTCCCGTGCGGGACGGCGTCACCCTCGTACGCAAGCGCTGACCCTGGGTCCGCGGCCGCGCGCAGCTGTTCGGCGCGGGTCTCACGCGCCGAGCGGCAGCGGCCTCGCCACGTACTCCCAACGCGTGTCGAACCACTGCTGGATCTGCTCGAACCGCGCCTCGTCCAGCGCGTCCGGCACCGGGCCCGCCGCCTCGCCCCGCACCAGTGGGAAGAGGCTGCCGTCGCTGTACAGCTCCAGCACGTCCAGCGAGGAGCCGTCCGCGGAGTTGTGCATGTGGCTGCGCCGGACCTGGTAGAAGCCGGTGAGGATCTCGCTGCCGTTGATGATGTACCGCTTCTCGCCGGGGATGGTGGGCACGCCGCGGACCTCCACCCGCACGTCGTCGACCAGGTGTTCCTCGGCGAGCGCGGTCAGCGAGTGCTCCATCGCCCCGGCGTAGGTGCGGATCACGTGCCGCAGTCGCTGCAGCGGGCGCGGGTCGTCCGGGTCGCCGATCCGGCACGGGTACGGGTGGCGCGTCTCCAGGTCCGGCAGCAGCACCCGCACGGCGACGGACTCCGGCCGGTGCTCGCCGGCCCGGATGGCCTCGGTCTGGATCTGCACCGCCTTGCTCAACTGCTCCGCCGTCAGCGCCCACACGTCCAGCCGCACGTGCCGCGCCGCGAACGCGCGGGCGATGTGGTGGCCCAGGGGCTGCAGTGTGGCGCCGCGCCGGGCCACCCGGGCGGCCCGTCCCGGCACGCCCTCCTCGATCAGCCCCTCCTCGCGGAGCACCTGGAGTGCGCTCTGCACGGTGCCGCGCCCGATGCCGTACCGGCGGCGCAGGCTCTGCTGGGTGGGGAGGTTCTGTTCCGGCGCCAGGCGGCCGTCGAGGATCAGGCCGCGCAGGTCGGCGGCCACCTGACGGTAGCGCGGGGCGGTGTCGTCCACGCCCCCGTCGCGGTCCACGGTCCCGGAATCCACCTCCTGAGGCTACAACTGCCGTGCAGGACAGCACAGATGGCTGCATCTGCCGGTCGTCCGAGCGTTCGGTCGTCCACTGCCCGGCCTGTGCCTGCGGCCTGCCACCGCCCGGCGGTCAGGCCCGTCGGGTCGCTCTGAGATGGCAGCAGATGGTGGGGGGTAGGTGTCTCCCCTGGGAGCCATTCGGCCATTGGGCGGCACTCGACGAGGAGTTCCTGCCAACGGGGAGACCAACCGCAGGTGCTCCGGTCCCCCGGGTTCCCGGTTCCCGTTCCACCGGGCGCGGATCCCCGAGGAGGGTGCCATGAGTGCGCTGTTACGTACGGAACTGCTCGCGGAGGTGCTGTCCCGGGTGGCCGGCGAACTGCTGATCGGCCTGGGCTGGCGCGGCACGGCCGTCCTGGTGCTGACTGCCGTCGTCGTCCGGGCTTGCCGGCGGCCGCCGGAGGAGACGGCCGCCGCCGGGCCGCGGGGCGTCGACGTGGCCTGCGTGGCCACGGTGCTGCTGGCCCTGCTGCTGATCGACGGCTGACCGGCGGGTGACCGGCGGGTGGCCGGCGGGTGGCCGGCGGGCCGTCCGCGGGAGCGGACACCGCGCGGGCCGGCACCGCTGAGGCGCCCGTTCGGCGCCTCCCTCGCCCGGTCACTCCCCCGTCGGCCGGGCGATCGTCTCCCACAGCGAGTCGAACCACTGCTGCGTCTGCTGCACGTACGCCTCGGTCACCTGGTCGCCCGGTACGGCCGTGTGCCGGAAGAGCATGCCCTCCAGGCCCAGCACGTCGTAGATCTCCATCGGGTCGCGGTACAGCTCCACCCGGCGCGGCTGCACCCGGTAGTGGCCGGCCAGCACCTCCTCGCCGTTGAGGATGTACACGCGCTGCGTCGGCGTGATCGCCACCCGCCGGGCCTCGACCCGGACCTCGGGGACGATCTCGCGCACCTCCAGCATGCGCAGCGAATGACGGAGCGAGCCGTAGATGTTGTCCATCACCTCGCGCAGCCGGGCGCGCGGCCGGGCGTCCTCCGGGTCGCCGATGACCTGCGGCAGGGCGAGGGCCCGGTCCGGGTCGGGCAGCAGGATGCGCACCCGCACCGATTCCGGCCGCGGTGCGTCGGCCGTCATGGCGACCATCGGGCCGGCCAGCGCGGAGGCCAGCGTCTCGCCGCTGGAGCAGTACGCGTCCACCGTGACCCGGTCCTGCTGGAAGGCCCGCGTCAGCCGTTCGGCCAGTTCCAGACCGGCGCTGCGCGGCAGGTGCGTGCGCGCGCGCACGGCCCGTTCGCGCTCCCGCTGCGCCCGGGACGTCTTGGCGGGGGTGGGTGCGTTCGGGGTGAGGCGGCCGGACACGGCCCGCACGACTTCGGCGGACGTCCCCTGCCGGGCCCGCCTGATCAGGCCCTCGTCCTCGAGCACCTCCAGCGCCCGCCGCACGGCCCCGCGCGGCACGTCGTACTCCTCGCTGAGCCGCGCCTGCGTCGGAACCTGCTGGCCGACCCGCAGGTCGCCGCGGGAGATGCGCTGCCGCAACGCCTGCACCACGACGTCACGCGGACGCCGCTCACCACCGGCTGAATGGCTGTCACCCGACACGACCAAAACACTACAACAGGGCGCCAATGAACAGGAGTTGTACGACAGGGCTTTCCCCGGGCGTCCAATGGCTGCCATTCGCCCGCCGCGGCCGGCCCGTACGCCCCGCCGACGACCGTCCGGCACGCCTCGCCGCCCAGGAAAACCCGGCTGCCGTCGCGCCGACCTGCGGCTAGTGTCCCCGGCATGACGACCAGCACCTCCCCCGCTCCCCGGCTCGACCACGCACGGTACTGCGCGGAGATCCTCGAACAGGCCCGCCTGCTGCGCCGCACCCTCGACGGTGCCGACCTCTCCGCGAGGGTCCCCACCTGCCCCGACTGGTCGCTGCGCGAACTCGCCGTGCACGTCGGCGGCTCGCACCGCTGGGCGCACGAGATCGTCCGCACACGGGCCGCCGAGGAGGTGGAGGAGGAGACCGTCCCCGGCTTCCACGGGCCGGCCGCAGCACCGGACGCCGGTGGTGACGCCGCCGATGCCGAAGCCCTCGACACCTGGCTCGCCGAGGGCGCCGAACTGCTGGTCGCGGCGCTGCGCGAGGCGGGCCCGGACACCCGCGTCTGGTCCTGGTCCGCACGGGCGGACGCCGGATTCTGGGCGCGGCGCATGACGCACGAGACGGTCGTCCACCGCTTCGACGCCGCCGGCGCCGTGCCCGGCACTCCGTACGAGGTGGATGCCGAGGTGGCGGCCGACTGCGTCGACGAGTGGCTGGACATCCTCACCGACCCGGTCAACGAGGACGACGAGGAACTGCGCGCGCTGCGCTCCCGCGCGGGCGAGAGCCTGCATCTGCACGCGACCGACGCCCCGGACGGCGTCGACGCGGAATGGCTGATCGAGCTGACCGGCGACGGCCTCGTCTGGCGGCGCAGCCACGCCAAGGCGACCGTCGCCCTGCGCGGCCCGCTCACCGACCTGCTCCGCGTCTTCCACCGCCGGCTCCCGGCCGACGCCGGGAGCGTGGAGGTCCTGGGGGACCGCGGACTGCTGGACTTCTGGCTGGAGTGCACCCGCTGGGGCTGAGCGCCGGTACCGGAAGCGGAGGGCTTCCCCGGCTTCCCTGCGGGAAGCCCTCCGGCCCCTACAGGAAGCGTCCGAGGAACGACCGGGTCCGCTCGTGCGACGGGCGGTCCAGCAGGCTCGGCGGGCCTTCCTCGACGACCACTCCCTCGTCCATGAACACCACGCGGTCGGCCGCCTCCTTGGCGAAGGAGACCTCGTGGGTGACCACGATCATGGTCAGGCCCTCGCGCGCGAGGTCGCGCATGGTCGCCAGGACCTCCCCGACGAGTTCGGGGTCGAGGGCGCTGGTCGGTTCGTCGAAGAGCATCAGCTTCGGACGCATCGCCAGCGCCCGCGCGATGGCCACACGCTGCTGCTGCCCGCCGCTGAGCTGCCGCGGATAGGCGCCGGCCTTGTCCGACAGGCCGACCCTGGCCAGCAGTTCGCGCGCGTCCTTCTGCGCCTCGGCACGGGGGCGCTTCAGCACGCCGACGGGCGCCTCGACGATGTTCTGCAGGACCGTCTGGTGCGGGAAGAGGTTGAAGTGCTGGAAGACCATCCCGATGTCGCGGCGCTGCCGCGTCACCTCGCGGGGCCGCAGGTGGTGGACGCGGCCGTTGTGGACGCGGTAGCCCATGAGCCGGCCGCCGACGTGGATGGACCCGGCGTCCATGGCCTCCAGGTGGTTGATGCAGCGGAGGAAGGTCGACTTGCCGGAGCCGGAGGGGCCCATGAGGACCACGACTTCACCGGCGGCGACCTCCATGTCGATGCCGCGGAGCACCTCCAGCGAGCCGAAGCTCTTGCGGACGCCCCGGGCGCACATCATCGGCAGGTCGCTCTCGGGGGCCTGCGCCGCGGCGGCCGGGCTGTTCTCCTTGAGGGGCGTGGTCGTCTTCACGGCGTCTTCTCCTTACCGGACTGCGCCTCCGCCTCCCGGACGTCGGCGCGCGCGCCGCGCCGCCGGAAGAGCGCGAAGTCCCAGAAGCTCTGCGGCGCGTTGCGTGTCGCGCCGCGCGCGTAGTGGCGTTCGATGAACGACTGACCGATGTAGAGGATCGACGTCATCAGCAGGTACCACAGGCAGGCCACGAGCAGCAGCGGAATGGTCTCGAAGGTGCGGTTGTAGATGGACTGGACCGTGTAGAGCAGGTCGGCGAGGGCGATGACGCTCACCAGCGAGGTCGCCTTGAGCATGTTGATGACCTGGCTGCCCGTGGGCGGCACGATGAAGCGCATGGCCTGGGGGAGCACCACGCGGCGCAGCGTGCGGGGTTGCGACATGCCCAGCGCGGAGGACGCCTCCCGCTGGCCGGGGTCCACCGCGAGGAGGCCGCCGCGCACGATCTCCGCCATGTAGGCGGCTTCGTTGAGGCCGAGGCCGAGGATGGCGGCGAGCAGCGGGGTGATGAGCGCGTTGGTCTGCCCGCTGGCGAACTCCGGCCCGAAGGGGATGCCGAAGGAGATGCGCGGCAGCAGTGCGGAGAGGTTGTACCAGAGGATGAGCTGCACGAGGACGGGTACGCCGCGGAAGAACCAGACGTACGCCCCGCACACGCCGCTGAGGACGGGGTTGTCGGACATCCTGCCCACGGCGAGGAGCACGCCGAGGAGGATGCCGATCACCATGGCCACGACGGTGAGTTCCAGGGTGATGAGGATGCCCTTGCCGATGATCTCCGACCCGAAGTAGGAGCCGACCGTGCCCCATTCGAAGTTGGGGTTGGTGATCAGGAAGTGCGCGAACTGGGCGGCGAGCACCGCCAGGACGAGGACGGCGAGCCAGCGGAGCGGACGTCGTACGGGCGCGGCCGAGGCGACGTCGACCTCGGGGATGCGCGCGGCTCCGGAAACGTTTCTGCGGTCCGCTTCCGGCCGGTCGGTGGTGGGCGGCGGGTGGGAGGTGGCCATGGGGGCGTTCACTCCTGTCGGGGAAGGGCCGGCTCAGGAGCCGAGGTTGACACCGGGCTTGTCGAGCGCGTTGTCCGAGAGGTCCCACTTCTTCATGATCGACGCGTAGGTGCCGTCGTCCATGAGCGTGGTCAGCGCCTCGACCAGGACCTTCTTGAGCGGCGAGTCCTTGGGGATGACGGCGCCCTGGTACAGGTCCTCGAACCCGTTGGACTTGCCGGTGCCCGCGAGCTCCAGCTCCCCCTTCGACTGGTTGACGAAGTACGTCAGCGGCGCCTGGGAGGAGAAGAACGCGTCGGCGCGGCCGGACTTGACCGCGAGGATGGAGCCGGGCTGGTCCTTGTAGGACTGCACCTTCACGGGGCGCTTCCCGGACTTCGTGCACTCCTTCGCCTGCTCCTTGATGACGCCCTCGGCGGAGCCGCCCGCCATCACGGCGATGCGCTTGCCGCAGGTGCTGTCCAGGGACTCGATGTTCTTCGGGTTGCCCTTGTGCACGGCGAAGACGACGTACTCCTGGACCCAGTCGACGAAGTCGTTCGACACCTGGCGGTCCTTGAAGTCGCCCACGGGGCCGAGCGCCATGTCGTAGCGCCCCGCCTTGATGCCGGTGAGCGAACTCGGCAGGCCGTCGGCCGTGATGTGCGTGATCTTCACGCCGAGCAGCTGGCCGAGCGCGGTCGCGAGGTCGGCGGAGGCGCCGGTGAGGCTGCGGCCGTCGGAGCCGGCGATCTCGTACGGCGGGAAGGAGCCGTTGTTGACCGACACCAGCTTCTTCGACTCGCGGATCTTCTCCGGGAGCATGGCGTGCAGCTTCGGGTCCTTCTCCAGCGCCGGCTGCTCGGCGGTCTTCTCCGCGTCCTCCTGGACGCCCTCCGCCTGCGGCGGGTTGCTGCCGCAGGCGGCGAGCCCGAGGCAGGTGAGCGCGGAGGTGACGGCTACGGCGAGGCGGGTCGAGCGGCGCATGGTGGCGTGGTTCATCGGGGCCCTCCGGAGGCGAGTATGGCGGGGCTGACGGCGAAGCGGCGGTTGGCGAGCACGGGAAGGACGGCGCGGGCCCTCGCGGTGGCGTCGGGTTCCGCGTCGGCCCAGGTCAGACCGGGGGTGGCGGTCAGCCGGGCGCGGACGTTGCCGAGCGGGTCGACGATCATGCTGTTGCCGGTGTTGCGCGGGCCGCACTCGCCGCTGGCGGCGACCCAGCAGGTGTTCTCCATGGCGCGGGCGGCGATCATGACCTCCCAGTGGCGTTCCTTCGCGGGACCGCGCACCCAGGCGGCCGGGAGCGCGAGCACTTCGGCGCCCTGGTCGACCAGCAGCCGGGCCAGTTCGGGGAAACGGATGTCGTAGCAGGTCATCAGGCCGACGCGGGTGCCGGCCACGTCCAGCAGCACGGGCGCCTCGTCGGCGGGCCGCACATGGGCGGACTCCTGGTCGCCGAAGGCGTCGTACAGGTGCAGCTTGCGGTAGCGCGCGAGAAGTCGTCCGTCCCGGAGGGCGACCAGGGTGTTGAAGACCCGGCCGTCCTCGGAGGGTTCGTGGACGCCGACGACGACGGTGGTCGTCCCGCCCTCGGTCGCCTCGGCGAGCGCGGAGACGAAGGGGCCGTCCAGCGGCTGGGCGACCTCGCGGATGCGGTGGCGGTCCTCGGTGAAGCGGGCGAGCACGCCCTCGGGAAGCACGAGCAGATCCGCGTCCGCGCGCCGTGCTACGGCGACGAGGTCCTGGCAGCTGGCCAGGTTCTCCTTCCAGTCCGGACTGGCGGTGAACTGTCCGACGGCTGTGCGCATGGGGTCTCCGTCCTCGACCGTCCCGCCCCCCGAGGCGGGACGGGCGTTCAGTGGTCTGCGCCGACCGCGGACGCGGATACGGCGGGGGCGGCGAGCGCCGGGTCGGGGAAGAGGGCCGCCGGGTCGATCGGCTCGCGGCAGACGTCCTGGGCCCGGAGTTCGTCGCAGAAGGCGCGGATCATGGCGGTGTTGTCCTGCACCCCGTACGGCATCCAGTCGTCGCCGAAGAGCAGGGCAGACTCGGTGAGCTCGCGCAGGAGCCAGGGCGTCGTGTCGGCGAGGACGCGGCGCCGCCGCACCCAGCGGCGTTTGGACTGCTCCAGCGCCGCCAGCAGCACCCCTGGCAGCTCGGGATGGGCCTCGGCCACCTCCCGGCGCAGGGTGACCAGGTGGATGCCGGGCACGAAGCCGTGCCGGCCGAAGTACGCGCGCTCCGCGTCCGCGTGGTCGGCGAGCAGGTGGCGGAAGCGGCTGTCGCGGGTGAACAGCTCCGGGGGCATGAACGGGGTCAGCACGGCGTCGAGCCGTCCCGCGGCCAGTTCCTCCTGGAGGGACCGGCCCTCGTCCAGCACGGACACGTTCGGCGGCAGCGGGCGGCTGCCCAGCCGGTCCTTGCCGCTCTCGCCCGCCGTGAGCGGGCCGACCCGCCAGTCGACGGATCCGATGCCGACGCCCTCGGCGCGCAGCAGGGCGCGGGTCCAGGTGTTGCCGGAATCCGGCCAGCCGGTGAGCCCGACCCGCTTGCCGTCGAGTTGCGACAGCTGCATGAGGGGGCTGCCGGAGCGCACGAGGACGCAGCGGTGGCGGAAGCCCCGCATGACGAACGCCGGAATGCCGACGAGCCGGTCGTCCCCGGCGGCGCGGGCCTGTACGTAGCGGCTGAAGGACGTCTCGCCGCCGTCGAGTTCCGGCTCGGCGAGCACGTCGGGGGTGGTGTCCCGCGCGTCGACCCTGAGGGTGAACCCGGGGGCGGTGACCTGCCCGGAGGCGAGCGGCACCAGGTGGTCCCAGTCGCGCAGCCCGAGGCGGATGACGGGTGAGGACACACGCACTCCTTGTGTCGTCTTTCATGGGGTTCACGACGATGCGCCAGGAAGGCACCGAGGTATCCCCGGACGAACAGGAGGCTATTGTTCAGAGTCAGCGGCATACAAGACTCGTTTTGTTACCGGACAAACCTTTTCCCGAGGGTGACCCCGCGGCTACGCTGCGGGCGGCAGCACGGGCACAGGGAGTGATGTGACGGAAACCCAGCAGGCGGCGGGCGAGAAGGAGGCCGCGCCGCACGACCGGCTCTCCGCGGAGGCACTGGCCACGCGGCTGAACGACCCCAGCGCGCGCGGCATAGCCGGGACGATGACCGACCTCATCCGGAGCGGCGAACTGGCGCCCGGCGTCGCCCTCCCCACGGTGCGGGCGCTGGCCGCCCGCCTCGGGGTGAGTCCGGGCACCGTCGCCGACGCCTGGTCCGTGCTGCGCAGACACCGCATGATCACCACGCGGGGGCGGCGCGGCAGCGTGGTCAGCGGCCCTCCCGCCGTCACCCACCCCGTGCGCTACGAGCGGGTCGGCGACTTCGGCGACCACCTCACCCAGGACCTGGCCATCGCCGCACCCGACCCGGCCCTGCTGCCGCCCCTGGATGCCGCCCTGGCCTCGGGAGCCCGCACCCCCCAGCTGCACCGGTACTCCCGCACCTCCCTCACCCCCGCGCTGCGGGAGGCCGTCGAGCCCTCCTGGCCGTTCCCGCCGGAAGCGTGGCTGGCGGTGGGCGGCGGCTACGAGGGCGTCCACCTGCTGTGCCAGGCGCTGCTGGTGCCCGGGGACCGGGTCGCCGTCGAGGAACCCACCGCACCCCGGCTGCTCGACATCCTGGACGCACAGGAGGTGCGCACCCTGCCGGTCGCCTGCGACGCCGAAGGGCCGCTGCCGCACTCCCTCCGGCAGGCGCTCGCCGACCGGCCCGCGCTCTTCCTCTTCCAGCCGCGGGCCCAGACGCCGCGCGGCTGGTCGCTCACCGCCCAACGGGCCGCGGGGCTCGCCTCGGTGCTGGAGACCTCCCCCAACACCGTGACCCTGGAGGACGACGGCATCGGACCGCTGGCCCGGCACCCCGCCGCCAGCGTCGGGACCCACCTGCCCGCACGCACGGTCGTCGTGCGCTCCTACTCCAAGGCGTACGGGCCCGACCTGCGGACCGCGGTGATCGGAGGGCCGCAGGACGTCGTCGAACGGGTGCGCGTGCTGCGGACGTACGGCACCGGCTGGACGAGCCGCATCCTCCAGGACACCGTGGCCCACCTGCTCCGCGACCCCGCGACGGAGGACCGGGTGACCGAAGCGGCGCACCGGTACGCGCTGCGCCGCACCGGCCTGGCGGAACGTCTGGCCGCACACGGCGTACTCACGGACAACCGGGACGGGCTCCAGCTGTGGATGCCCGTGGCCGACGAGACCTCCGCCCTGGTGACGCTGGCGGCCCGGGGCATCACGGTCTCGCCGGGAAGCCGGTTCTGCGTCGGGCCGCAGCTCCCGCACGTACGGGTCGCCACCGCACGACTGCCGGAGGACGGTGCGGCGCTGGACGCGACGGCCGGCCTGCTCGCCCTGGCCGCCCGCGCGGTCCGCACCCCCTGACGCCGCTAGCCTTGCCGGTATGACCGACTGGGACTCCCTGGAGTGGGTCCGGGCCACCGACGACCCGGATCCGGACGCCGAGTGCATCGAGATCGCCATGGGCGAGGACGACCTGGTGCACCTGCGGCAGAGCGACGACCCGCAGAACGTCGTCACCACCACCCGGGTCAAGTGGGACGCGTTCGTACTGGGCGTGCGCAACGACGAGTTCGACCACTTCGTGGAGGGCGTCGAGGGCTTCGTCCCCGGCCCCAACGCCCACAAGTACGGCCCGGACGCGGTCCGTTCACCCGAGGGCGAGGGCGCGTAGCGGCGTGCGAACACCGCGGTCAACGCCCGTCCGCGCGACGTCGGCTGGGCCTGGGTGGGCCGAGTGGGCTGCATGGGCTGCGTGGACGGCTGCTCGGTGCGGTCCACGACGGTGTCCAGCGGCGGGGGCGGCCCGAACACGGGCGGCGGCGTCGGGGCCGGTTCGGCAGCGGGGCGCGTGTCGAAGTCGAGGACGGGGACGAGGCGGTACCCGGTCACCTTGCGTGCCGCCTGCACCTCCTGCGCGAACCGGCTGCGGAAACGCGGGTCGTCGACGTCCTCCCGACGGATCACCGTGAGCGCGAGCGGCCGCTTGCCGCGTGCGCGCGACAGGTAGACGGCGCCCGTGCCGCCCTCGCCGATGCGGGCCTCCAGGCGGTAGCCGCTGACGTCCCGGGGGTCGCCCGGTCTCAGCTCCCGCAGCGTGCCCTCGCGCTCGCCCGCCCCGATGTCGCCGCCCCCGTCTCCCCGTCCGTGCTCCGTACCGTGCTGGCGCGCAGGTGTCACGCAGCCCAGTGGCCGGGGGTTCTCGGCGCCTGAGTACGGGAACTCGGGGCGGGCCCGGCCCGGGGACGTCAGTCCCGGGCGGCGTGCGGGGCGTACACGGGGAGCGCGTCGAGCGGCAGTTCACCCCGGAAGGGCGGCGGGAGGGGTATCGTCCGGGCGCCGGGACGGGGCGAGGCCGTCGGGCCGAACGTGCCGGTGAGGGTCGCCCAGTAGTGGCCGCCGACGGGTTCGGTGTGCAGCGCCTACGTTCCGGCGGCGGGCCCGGTGACCGGGCGCGGGTCGACGACCAGCAGGGCGCGGACGCCTGCGCGTGCGTAGCGGTCGACGGCAGCCGGGACGCCGGTGGTGAGGGTGGCGTGGCGCAGGACGACCTCGACGGCGAAATCCACATCCTGTGGATGAAGGAACGAGTCGTCGCAACCGACGAATCTCGTGGGGCAGACCGCGAGGTCCGGAACGGCGACCGTTCCGGCGCCGGACAGCGCGATCCCGGCCTGCTGCACGAGGGTCCGCCCCGGCGGCAGCAGGGGGCGCAACGCCGTGTCCAGCCCGCCCACGAGCGCGGCGTGCTTGCCGCACCGCGACGTGGCGGTCGCAGGACGTGCCACGTCCAGCTCGACGCGGATACCGGTGAACCGTCGTACGAGGTCCGCCGCCCGCTGGAGGCGTGGCGCGTCGAGCCGCACTGTACGGGCGCGGGCGCGGGTCGTAGGGGCGGCGGTCATGCGGCGGTGCCCGGCGCGCGCTCGAGCTGGAACCAGAACGACTTGCCGGGCCCGGGACCGTCCGGGCAGAAGCCGTAGCGGCTGGCCAGTGCGGCGATGAGCAGCATGCCGCGCCCGTGCTCGGACTCCTCGGCGGGCGTGTCGACGTACGGGACGCCGGGAGCGGCGTCCTGCACGTGGACGCGGAGCGCGCCGTGCGCCAGCCACTCGCCGCACAGGGTGACCGGCCGCGTGCACCCGGCCGCCGCCGAGGCCGTGACCGCGTTGGTGGCCGCCTCCGACGTGAGGAGCACGGCCGTCTCCGCGAGCTCGCGGAGCGCTCCTCCGGCAGCCCGCCGCACCGTGTCGAACGACGTCCGCACCAGCTCCCGGCACGCCCGGATCCAGACCGGGTCCGGCGGGAACGTGAGCGCGAAGTCCGCCCCGACCGCAGCGAAACGCGCCCCTGTCGACGTGATCGTCGGGCACATGGTGATGCCTCCTTCGTCCCTTCGGCCGGTGACCTCGCCGCGCCCCAACTGTCATGTGGAGCCGGTGCACTTCCGCCCGATCTGGCTCGGCTTGAGCAGTACGTGACGACGGTAGAGCCGTAGAGTTTTCAATGCATAACCATTGAGCCGACGTTCCCTCCAACGAGTGACACGGTCGGACTCTGCGGCACCCGCGAGGCAGCGACCTGCTAGGAGAGCACCATGGGACTACGCACTCGTCCGACTCAGCGACAGCGTCGCGTAGGCGTGGAGCTTCGTCGGCTGCGAGACATGGGCGGAATGACAGCCGCAGAGGCCGGCGGACTCGTGGACCTGAGCGGCGCACACCTCGGCCATGTCGAGTCCGGCAGAACTCCCATCCCCGAGGACAAGCTGCGCACGCTCCTGAAGGCTTACGGTTGCCATTCAAAAACGTATACGGAGGCCCTCATCGCGTGGAGCGCCGCTCCGCGCGGCTGGTGGCACAAGCACCGACGGGACTCGAGCCCCGGCGCACTCGACCTCGCCGAGATGGAGACGATGGCGGCGTCGCTGAAGGGGTTCGAGCCTCTGCACCTCCCCGGCCTGCTGCAGACTCCCGAGTACGTGGGGGCACTCATCAAGAGCGCCTTCCCCGAGAGCACGGAGAGCTTCCTGAACAGGGGCATCGAGTTCCGCCTGAAGCGTCAGGAGGTACTCGCCGGAGACGAAGCGGCCGACTACCACGTCGTCATCCACGAAGCCGCGTTCCAGATGCGCTTCGTCGACGCCACTGTCATGCGGCGGCAGATCGTGCACCTGATCGAAGTAGCCCGGCTACCTCACATCACTCTGCAGGTCGTTCCCTTCCAGTCCGGCACCCTCCCAGTCGTCGGTTCTCCCTTCGTACTCTTCGAAGCTGCCGCCGACTCGCTGGATACGGTCTACCTGGAACATGACGCCGGAACGGTCTTCCTGACGGACCAGCAGGAAGCCACTCGCTACCGTCATACCTTCGAACGTCTCGCCGCACTCGCCTTGCCGCCCGTGCCCGACGAATCCGAACGGCAGTCCTACTCGGTACGAGATTCGCTTAGCCTCTTGCAGCACCTGCTCTACGTGTTGTGAGGGGAAGACAGTGGCAGAAACGGGCTGGCAGAAGTCGTCTTTCAGCAGCGGTGATCCGAACACCAACTGCGTCGAGGTCGACGGGGGAGGCCACGGGGTCCGCCTGCGGGAGAGCGAGGAGCCCTCGACCGTTCTCGCCCCGTCCAAGGGCGCGCTGCACGCACTGCTGACGCACCTCAAGGCGGGCGACGCCCGCACCCATTGAGGCACCGGGTCGGGTCAGTCTCGGCGGCGGACGTCCCAGAACTCGATCTTCTGTGCGTGCCAGCGCTCCCACAGGCGGGCCTGGCGGCCCGCCCCCACGTCGGCGGCGACCAGGAACCGCAGGTCGCCTTCCGTCAACGGCAGCACCGTGAGGAACCGCAGGGCGACGCTGCCGTCCTCGCCGAGGAACGGCGACACCTCACGGAACACGGGGTGGGCACCGAACAGCAGGCCGTGAATCGCCGTGCCCGGGATCAACGGCGCTTCACCGCCCACCAAGCGGTCCTGCCCGGCCGGCGGCCGCTCCTCGCCGCCCTCCCCCAGCACGTACTGCGCGGCGACGTTCACCAGCCGGACGGCCTCCGCCTCCTGGCCCGTCTGGAGGGTGCAGATGAGTTCGATCGGCTCGGGCGCCTCGATCTCCTGAAGGTGGAGCCCGGCCGTCACGGCGGACACGATCGGCAGTGGCTGCCGCTCCGGGTAGTGGAGGGTGACGCCGTAACCCCGGTCGTCCGGCGGCGTCCACCGCCGCTTCGCGGGCCCGAGGTGCCGTACGACGTGCGCGGCCAGGCCGCCGAACTCATCGCTGTCCGTCATGAACGCCGAGACTAGGCGATCTCCCGGTTACTGGTGGCGCCTGTGAGAGCCATGGGACGGATGTGCGGACACGAAGCGCAACTCTTCAGAAGAGATGACCGCCTCTGTGGAAACGCGGGACCCACACAGCCGATACGACCGCTAACGTCATGTGAGGAGACAATGTACTGACGGCGGTTGACCGGTTGAGGCTAGGGGGCACGTCCGGCATGAGCATCGGCGGCGACGAGTACGACGAGCAGGGTCGTACCGGCGGGGCAGGCACGTCCACGCGGCGTGCTCCGGCACGGGGCACCCGCACCCGCCTGCCCGGCGAGGACGGAGACGTCTACGGCGTCGGCAGACGACCCGCAGGGCGCCCAGGCCGCAGCCTTCTGATGGTCGTGAGCGTGGTGGTCCTGCTGATCGCGGCGATCGCGTTCGCCAACCGGAGTGGATCTTCCGGTTCGGAGGGCGAGGAGAACGACCCGGGCGGTGGCCCTGCCGCCCAACCCACCGCGCCCAGCGGCCAGACGCCGGTCCAGACCGAGGACGGCACCACGGGCATCCCCTCCGGCTTCCCCCAGACCGAACAGGGCGCCCAGAGCGCCGCCGCGAACTACGCCGTGGCGCTGGGCGGCGACCAGATGTACGCGGATGCGGAGAGGGCAGAGATCGTCCGGAAGGTGTACACCCCGGAGACCGCCGACCAACGCCTTCAAGAGCTCGACAAGGTCTACAACGACACTGCTTTTCTCGAACGCATCGGGCTCGAAGAAGATGGAACCGCTCCCGACGGCTTGACTTTCGTGTCACGAACGAGCCCGGTCGGCGCCAAGATCGTCAACTTCGACCATTCGAGCGCTCGCGTTGCGGTCTGGTACTCAGCGCTCTTCGGCTTGGCCGGTCCGGACTCGAAGACTCCCGTGACCGAAAGCTGGTACACCAACACATTCGATCTGCAGTGGGTCGACGGTGACTGGAAGATCTTGGACTTCACACAGGTGGATGGCCCCGTACCGGTCGGACGAGACCAGCGAGCCTCCTCGGCGGAGGAGATGACCGACGCGGTCGAAGGGTTCGGAGGGTTCACCTATGCACGCTAACCGTCAACGAGCCGTGAGCGTCGGCGTGCTGGCAGCGACACAGGGAGCAGTTCTGCTGCTCGCCTCCCGCGCCCATGCGGCACCGGATGACGACCCCTGCGACCTCGTGCGGGGTCCGGCCAAGGACTACTGCACCAGTGAGAACGGGAACCGGGAGGCGCCCGGGGGTGGGGACACCCCCATGAGCCCCGACGGCGTACTCGACCCGCTCGCCTCGTTGGCGAACGGCTGCGCCGAGGCCGCCGCGTGGACGATCCGCCGGCTCTCCGACCTCGTCAACGAGACGACGAAGGTCGACTTCACGAACCCCGCCTTCCTCCGCCAGTACGCCATCGTGTTCGCCGCCTCGACGATCCTGACCCTCGTCCTGTGGCTGCTGGCCGTGGCCAAGCGGGCCGTACGGGGCGTGCCCTTCGTGGAGGCGTTCACCGAGGCCGTCGGCTTCCTCTGGCTCGTCGTCCTCGCGTCCGCGTTCACGCCGCTGATCCTCTACACGGTGGTGACGGCGACCGACGCCGTGACGGAGGCCGTGTCGTCCGGCACCCGCGACGACACCAACGCGTTCTTCGGGACGTTCGCCGAAGCCCTGGAGAAGGGCAACGACATCGGCGGCGGCCCGATCATGCTCATCGTCGTGTCGCTGATCTCCATCCTCGCGGCGGGCGTCCTCTACCTCGAACTCGTCATCCGGGCCGCGCTGCTGTACATCGGCGCACTGCTCGGCACCGCCGTCTACGCCGGGCTCGTCGACAAGAACCTGTGGGGCCATGTGCGCCGCTGGGCGGGCATCATGATCGCGGTGATCCTGGTGAAGCCCGTCATCATGATCGTGCTCAGCCTCGCCGGCGCGCTCGCGGGCGAGAACGGGCCGAACGCGTTCTCCGCCATCGTCTCCGGGCTGGCGATCATCCTGCTGGCCATCTTCGCCTCCGCGATGATCTACCGCTTCGTACCCGGCTTCGGCGACGAGATCGTCAACCACCGCAACGCCAGCCAGGACGCCGCCTCCCGCCAGGCCGCCGCAGTCGTCTCCTCGCCCGCGACGATGCTGCGGCAGGGCATCACCACCCACGGGGCCCGCGGCGGTGGCGGCAGCTCCGCCGCGAGCGCGGACGAGGGCCGGGGCGGGGGCGGTTCCCGCCCGTCGAACCCCGCCTCCGGCGGCGTCGCCGCCCACAGCACCCGCGACAGCGACGGGGGGTCGTCGGCGCCCGCGCCGCCCCCGCCGCGCAAGGGCGACCCTTCCCGCACCCCGCACAGCAGCCGCACCGCCCGCGCGGGCAGTTCGGGCCGCACCGGGGGTGAGCGCGGATGACCACCTCCACGCACCTCGCGGCGCCGCGCCGCACGTACATGATCGGCCGGGCCCGGCCGAACGCGATCGTCGGCAAGAACCGGGAGACCGGCGAGATCGCCCTGATCGTCGCCGGCGCGTTCCTCGGCATGATGAGCGGCCTGCTCATCCCCGTCCTCTCCGCCCGCATCCCCGCGCTGGTCGGGTTCCCGATGCTCGCTCTCGCCGCCGTGTACGTGCCGTACCGGGGGCGCACGTTCTACAGGTGGTTCGAGATCGACCGTTCCTTCCGCCGTCTGCTGCGCAGCGGCGCGACCTACCGGTCCGGGGCCGCCGAGGCCGGTGTGCGGCTCAGCGGCCACGAGGTGGACGTCGTGCCGCCGCCCGGCGTCGGCCGCATCACGTGGCTGAGCGCACCGTTCGGGCCCGACGAGCTGGCCGTGCTGCTGCACGCGGACCGCCGCACGGTCACCGCCGCCATCGAGATCGAAGGGCCCGGCGTGGGCCTGCGGGACAGCGAGGACCAGGAGGCGCTGGTCGACCGCTTCGGCGTATTGCTCAAGCACGTCGCCAACGGAGACGGCTTCGTGACCCGCCTCCAGATGCTCGCCCGCACGCTGCCCGCCGACCCCGACGCGCATGCCAAGGACGTCGCCGTGCGCGGCGACGACCGGGCCGCCGGCTGGCTCCAGGAGTCCTACGACGAACTCCAGTCGATGGTGTCCACCTCCAGCGAGCAGCACCGCGCCTACCTCGTCGCCTGCATGCACTACGGCCGTGAACTCGCCGCGGAGAGCGCCGCGATCGCCAAGGCGGCCCGCGCCTCGGCCGGCGGCGGGCGGCGCATGACCAAGGACGAGGGCCTGGCCGTGGTGATGGCCCGCGAGCTCACCGACATCTGCGCCCGTCTCGCCGAGGCCGACATCCGGGTGCGGCAGCCGCTCGGGCAGGCCCGCCTGGCGTCGCTGGTCCACTCCATGTACGACCCGGACCACCCGATCGACCACATCCAGGCCATGTCCAAGCGGAACGCCTGGCCGGCCGAACTCGACGCCCGCGAGGCGACGTTCATGCAGGCGAAGACCCGGGAGTCGGCCACCCGCGCGCCGTGGTGCCACGCGACGGCCTGGGTCAAGGAGTGGCCGATGACGCCGGTCGGCGTCAACTTCCTCGCCCCGCTGCTCGTCCACACGCCCGACGTCATCCGCACGGTGGCGGTGGCGATGGACCTGGAGCCCACCGAGCTGGCCATCGAGCGGATGCTGACGGAGAAGACCAACGACGCCGCCGAGGCCAGCCGCGCCGCGAAGATGAACCGCACCGTCGACCCGCGCGACATCGCCGCGCACAGCCGCGTCGACCAGCGCGGCGACGACCTCGCCAGCGGCGCCGCCGGCGTCAACCTGGTCGGCTGGATCACCGTCTCCTCCCGCAACCCCGAGGCCCTGGCGCGGGACCGGCGCACCATCCGCGCCTCGGCCGGCAAGGCCTACCTGAAGCTGGAGTGGTGCGACCGGGAACACCACCGGGCCTTCGTCAACACGCTGCCGTTCGCGACCGGCATCCGGCGCTGAGAGGACGAGGGGACTCCCTGTGGCACTCGACCCGCTGAACGCCGTCACCGAAGCCTTCACCAGCTTCCTCTTCGGCAATACGGAGACCACCCGCCTCCCGGTGCGCACCTCCACCGGCCAGGCGCAGGCCGTGTACCTGCCGACGGCCGCACCCGGCCTGGGCGACTCCGGCGTGATCATCGGCCGCGAGGTGTACAGCGGCAAGGGCTACATCTACGACCCGTTCCAGCTCTACGGCCAGCAACTGCCCGCCCCGCACTGGCTGGTGCTCGGCGAGTCCGGCAACGGCAAGTCCGCGCTGGAGAAGACGTACGTGCTGCGGCAGCTCCGCTTCCGCGACCGGCAGGTCGTCGTGCTGGACGCCCAGGGCGAGGACGGCGTCGGCGAATGGAACCTCATCGCCGAGGAGATGGGCATCACCCCCATCCGCCTCGACCCGACGGCCGCCCTCGACCAGGGCATCCGCCTCAACCCGCTGGACCCGGCGATCACCACGACCGGGCAGCTCGCCCTGTTGCGCACCATCATCGAGGTGGCCATGGGCCACGGCCTCGACGAACGCTCCGGCTTCGCCCTCAAGGTCGCCCACGCCTACGTCAACGCCACCATCGCCGACCGGCAGCCCGTCCTCACCGACATCGTCGAGCAGCTCCGCCACCCGGAACCCGAGTCCGCGAAGGCCATGAACGTGGCGCTGGACGACGTCCGCGCCTGGGGTCTGGACGTGGCGCTGGTCCTGGACCGCCTGGTCGACGGCGACCTGCGCGGCATGTTCGACGGCCCCACGACCGTCGGCATCGACCTGGACGCGCCGCTCACCGTCTTCGACCTGTCGCACATCGACCGCAACTCCATCGCCATGCCCATCCTCATGGCGATCGTCGGCGTGTGGCTGGAGCACACCTGGATCCGCCCCGACCGGCGCAAGCGCATCTTCCTGGTCGAGGAGGCGTGGCACATCATCAACAGCCCGTTCGTGGCCCAGCTCTTCCAGCGTCTGCTGAAGTTCGGCCGCCGGCTGGGCCTGTCGTTCGTGGCGGTGGTCCACCACCTCTCCGACGTGGTCGACGGCGCGGCCGCCCGGGAGGCGGCGGCGATCCTCAAGATGGCCTCCACCCGCACGGTCTACGCCCAGAAGGCCGACGAGGCCCGCGCGACGGGCAAGGTCCTCGGTCTGCCCCGCTGGGCCGTGGAGATCATCCCGACCCTGTCCCCCGGCATAGCCGTGTGGGACGTCAACGGCAACGTCCAGGTCGTCAAACACCTCGTCACCGACACCGAACGGCCGCTGGTCTTCACCGACCGCGCCATGACGGAGGCCGCCGCCGCGCCGCCCTCCCCCTCCGACGCTCTCGAAGCGGAGCTGGAGGCCGAGGCGGAGGCCCGCGCGCTCGCCATGGAGCACGTCCCCGGGCACGGCGGCCACGACCCGGCGTCCGGGGTGGCGTGACCGTGCCCGGCGGCCGTACCCGTCCGGGAGCGGCCGGTGCCGCCGACGGCGGTGCCCGCGGCATCCCCGACGGACTGCTGCTGGGTCTCCTGGGGTTCCTCCTCGGCCTCGCGGCGCTCACCTGGACGGCGACCGGCCTGTCGGCCTGGCTCGCCCACGGCAGCTGGCCCGACGGCCTCGACTTCCCCCGCACACCACTCGCGATACGCGAACTGGTCACCGACCCCAAGGACCTGGCAGCCGCCTGGCCCGGCGTTCCGGACGGAGCGCTCTCCGGCTACGGGCTCTTCTGGGGCCTCTTCATCGGCCAGCTGATGGTGCTCACCGTGCTCGCCGTCTTCCTCATCGGCACCGTCACCCGCTGGCGAGCGGTCCGCGCCGCCCGCCGCGAGGACGCGCGCGTGCCACGGCTCGGACCGGACCTGCGCAAGCACGCAGCCGGTCCCGTGCCGGCACCGCGCGCAGAACGCCCCGGCGACACGGCAGAACCGCCCGCAGCCACCGGGACCGCACCGGCCCCCGGCACCGCACCGCCCGCCGCCGCGTCGACGGGCACAGCCCCGCCTCCCGGGCGCGGCCCGGCGGTGCACGGCCTCCTCGTCGGCGCCGGTCGGGACGAGGCGGCCGAAGCGGTCCGCGACGCCGAGGGCGCCCTCCTGGTCGTCACTGCGGATCCCGGGCTGTGGGCGGAGACCGCCGGAGCCCGCGCCAAGCTCGGGCCCGTCCACGTCTACGACCCGGAGCAGTTCACCGACGCGCCCACCCGCCTGCGCTGGGCCCCGCACCACGGCTGCGAGGACATGGCCGAGGCGCGCGCCCGCGCGGCCGCCCTGCTCGCCCCCGTCCGCAGCCCGGCCCGGAGCGACGCGGTGGTACACGACGCCGCGGAGACCCTGCTGCGCTGCTGGCTGCACGCGGCAGCCCTCGACCGGGAGCCGTTCCGCCAGGTGCACCGCTGGGCCCTCACGGGCTCCTCCCGGGACGCCCTGCGCATCCTCCGCACGCACCCGGCCGGGGCCTCCGGTGCGTCCGGCGAACTGGAGTCCGGCCTCACCGCCCACCCGGAACGACGCGAGGCGGCCCTCGGGTTGATCCGCCGCGCGCTGAACTGCGTCTCACAGCTCCACGTACGCAACGCCAGCACCCCGCCGCGATTCGATCGCCTCGCGTGGGAATCGTTCGTGTCCGAGGGGGGAAGCCTCTTCGTGGTGGGCGAGTCGCTGGAGGACCCGCACCGGGGAGACCCGGCAGCGATGCCCCTGCTGACGGCGCTCACCTCAGCCGTGGTCGGGCACGGCCGCCGCATGGCCGCACGGTCATCCGCCGGCCGGCTCGACCCACCAGTCACCCTGGTGCTCGACCACCCCGCGACGGTGGCGCCGCTGCCCGAGCTGCCGTGGCTCCTGTCCGACGGCGCACCGGCCGGGCTGGTGACCCGTGCCCTGGTGCGCTCGGAGGAACAGCTCCGCACCTGGTGGCCCGAGTTGGTCCCTCATCGCCCCTGAGCCTCCGACGGCGGACGTTCCAGCACCATCTCCCACTCCAGTGCCGAGGCGTCGTTGGGGTCCGGCTTCGACGCTCCCGTCCGGGCGAACCCGTAGCGGCGGTAGAACGCCTCCGCCCGCGGGTTGCCCTGGTGCACGTCGAGCCGTATCCGGACGACGTCCGTCCGCGCCCACGCCCACGCCTGAGCCGCGTCGAAGAGCCGCTCGGCGAGTCCGTCGCCTCGGTGCTCCGGACGCAGGTAGACGGCGACGACGTGCGCCTCGCCGTCCTCCACGAACACCACCAGCATGCCCGCCCACGAGCCGTCGGGCAGCTCTGCGGCCAGCGTGGTGATCGGGCGGCCGTTCCGCGCCTGCCCCGCCCGCCCCCGCCAGAACGAGGGCGGCTTGCCCGCCGCGACCTCGTAGCGCTCGTTGAAGGCGACCGGCGCCAACGGGTCCGCGAGCGCGGCGAGCCGCAGCTCCCGCAACCGCCGCCAGTCCCCGGCGTGCGCCTCTCGGATCCGGTACTCCATGCAGCCATCGTGCCCCCTGGCCCGCACCGGCGCCGCCCGGCGCGGTAACGGTACTGCCAAGATCACACATCTCGGCGAAGGCGCCTCTAGCGTCCGTGCCATGGGAGCCGTGGATCTGACGAACGCAGTGGTCGGAGCAGTGGTGGGCATGCTCGCCGCTGCACTGTTCCAGCAACCCCTCCAGGACGCGGTGTTCTCCCTCCGCAGACGGGCGAGAAGAACCCTGCACGCCTTACGCGCCGAGGAGCGCTCCGTCCCCGTCTGGAACACCTTCTCGCTGGGGCCCCTGCACACCAGCGGTCTGATCGTCGAAGGGGACGGAACGACGCCCATAGCGCCCGAGTCCGTGTTCGTGCAGGTGCTGGACGACGAGGTCCGGCTGCCGGACGAGATGGCACGGTGGCGCGACGAGATCGAAGAGGACAATCACCGTCGCCGTGCCGCTGGGGACACCAGCACGTGGAACGGCGACCGGTACGCCGTCGAGGCGCTGTCCGTCTCGCGAAGCGCCCTGGACGAGAACCCCGAGGTCCACATACGTCTGCGCCCCACCGACTACTACACCTACCTCGCAGCCCAGCAGCTCGACCGTCCGCTGGCATCCGGCGGCACGCCGCGGTCCCGGTATCTGAACCCCGATCGCCCGCTGGAGGCGCCGGCGTTCCTCCAGTGCAGTCTCGGAGCGAACGTCGCCATCGTGACGGCGGACGACCTGCTGGTCGTCACCCGTCGCAGTACCGAGACGCGCATGGCTCCGGGGCTGTGGAACGTCTCGGTCAACGAAGGTCTCTCCCGGCACATCGACTCGGCCGGCCGCAGGGCCCCGGACCTCCACGCGCTCGCACGTCGCGGCATGCAGGAGGAGATGGCCCTCGATCCCCACGAATACGAACTGACCCTGCTGGCCGTGGCGCTGGACGTGCAGAAGAGGCACTGGGGCCTGCACTTCTACGCCAGGCTCAGCACCCTGACCGGCAGCGCCCTCGAAGCGCGGATCAGCCGCGGGGTGGCAGACCGGTGGGAACACGCGACCGTGGACTTCGTGCGCTTCCGGCCGGCCGATGTCACGCGCTACGTACTGCGGCCGGACCGGGTGCACCGCTGGGCACCGCTGGCTCCGAGCCTGTTCCACCTGGCTCTCGTCCACGTGCATTCCCGCACACCGGTCGAACGGGCGGAGGCGCAGGTCGTCCGCCGGCTCTGAGAACACGGCCCCACAAACACCTCGACCCCCCAGACAGAGTCTGGGGGGTCGACGTTCAATGATTGTTCGGCGGCGTCCTACTCTCCCACGAGGTCCCCCTCGCAGTACCATCGGCGCAATGAGGCTTAGCTTCCGGGTTCGGAAAGTAACCGGGCGTTTCCCTCACGCTATAACCACCGAAACACTATGAAACACACAAGAACCGGGAGAACCAGCCGCAACCCCGGATGCCACCAACAACGGTGGGGGGGTTGCGGGGTTCTCGACCTGGTTGTGGTCTCAGAACCCACACAGTGGACGCGAGCCTCTATGGACAAGCCCTCGGCCTATTAGTACCGGTCACCTCCACCCATTACTGGGCTTCCAGATCCGGCCTATCAACCCGGTCGTCTA